>JBCBSA010000006.1:0-22462 GCA_039819425.1 Planctomycetota bacterium | reverse complement strand
GCGTTTCTTGTCGGGGTCGGTCTCTTCTTTTTTCTGTTTCTTCTCGGCGGACCCGCCCTCGCTGCCGCTGTCGTCTCCGCCGCCGAAGACCGAGCAGGCCGACATCATCAACGCCAAAGCAAAAAGGAAAGCCCAGAGTTTCATCCAGTCGCGCATCGCAGTACCCCTTGTCTCATTCGGTGTCGTGAAATGTTTGTCCGCGAGACGACGCTCGCGTTGCCCGCAGGCGAGGCGGTCGGTTGCCTGCCCGATCTATCGTCCTGTCCGCCGGCGATTTGTCAACCGGTCAGGCGGCGCGGCCCGCGGCTTCGTCGTCCTCTTCGTCGTCCTCGGCTTCTTCCCACTCTCCGTCTTCTCCGTCCTCTTCGTCTTCTTCGTACCCCATTTCGCTGTCGTCGGCGAGGTCTTCTTCGTCGTCTCCGCCTTCCTCCTCGTATTCGTGTTCTGCGTCTTCCTCGGGGCCTTGGGCCTCGGCGACCTCTTCGTACTCGGCGTCTTCGGCTTCGTCGGGGCCCTCTTCTTCGGCGGCCACTTCGGTGTCGCCCGCTTCGTCGGACTCGGCGATATCGCGTTCGGCCATCTCTTTCATCGCTTCCCACTCCTCGGGGCTGATGAGGACTTCGCGGGCCTGAGCGGTCTTGTGATGCCCGAGGATGCCGGCGGCTTCCATCTGCTCGATCATGCGGGACGCCCGGGAGTAGCCGATCGTCAGCCGACGCTGCAAGAGCGACACCGAGCCCCGGCCCGTGTCGAGCACCACGAGCACGGCGTCATTGAACAGCTCGTCGCGTTCCTCGTCGAGCTCGCCGTCGCCGCCGCCGTTCTTGATCTGGACGAGCTGGGGCTCGAACGACTGCTGGCTGACGGTCTTGAGGAACTTGACGGACTTTCGGATCTCGGCGTCGTCGACGAGCGTGCCCTGGGCGCGGACGAGGTCGGACGACCGCGGCGAGAGGAACAGCATGTCGCCGTGGCCCAGCAGCAGCTCGCCGCCCTTGGCGTCGAGGACGATGCGGGAGTCCATGCCGCTGGCGACCTTCATGCAGACGCGGCTGGGCATGTTGGACTTGATCAGGCCGGTGACGACGTTGGCCTGTGGCCGCTGCGTGGCGAGGATGAGGTGGATGCCCACGGCCCGGGCCTTCTGGGCGATGCGGACGATCGATCCCTCGACCTCCTTGTTGGTCATCATCAGGTCCGCGAGCTCGTCGATGACGAAGACGAGGTACGGCAGCTTCTTGGGGATGCGGGCGGCTTCGATGTCGTCCTCGATCTCGAGGCGGTCCTTGATCTCGTCCCAGCCCAGGTCGTTGTAGCTGGCGATGTCGCGGACGCCGACCTCGGCGAGCAGTTCATAACGTTCGTCCATCTTGGTCACGGCCCACTCGAGGATCTGCGCCGCCTTGCCCATCTCGGTGACGACCGGACACATCAGGTGCGGGATCGACTTGAACATCGACATCTCGACCATCTTCGGGTCGACCAGGACGAGCTTGAGCTCGTCGGGCCGCTTGGTGAAGAGGAACGACATGATGATGGAGTTCATGCAGACCGACTTGCCCGAGCCGGTGGTGCCGGCGATGAGCATGTGGGGCATGGCGTTGAGGTCCTGAACGAGCGGGTTGCCCGAGGCGTCCTTGCCCAGGAACATCGGCAGCTTCATCTTCGCGACGGCTTCGCGGTCGACGGACATGAGTTCTTTGAGGCGGACGCGTTCCTTTTTGAGGTTGGGCACCTCGATGCCGATGGTGTTTTTGCCGGCCATGTTCGGCACGACGCGGATGTTGGGGGCCCGCAGAGCCCGGGCCAGGTCCGAGTCGACGGCCGTGATCCGGCTGACCTTCGTGCCGGGGGCGAGGCGTACCTCGAAGAGGGTGATGACCGGGCCCGAGTCGATGTTGACGATCTCGCCTTCGATTTTGTATTCGAGCAACGCCGCCTGGAGTTCCTCGCCCTGTTTCTTGATGATGCCGCGCATCTCGTCGCTGAACCCCTCTTCGGGGTCTTCGAGCAGGTCGATCTCGGGGAACTGGTAGCCGGAGAGGTCCATCTCGCGGATGGGGGCTTCGTGGGTGTCCTGCTTCTTGGCGAAGTTGATGGGCATCTGCGACATCTTGGCGCGGAGTTCATCGGGGTCGAATTTTTTCTTGGAGTTGACGTAGGCGGCGGGGGCATCGCCTGCCGTGTCCGCGTCGTCGAGGGCGTCTTCGTCTTCCTCGTCGACGTACTCGTATTCGTACTCGTCGTCCTCCACCGCCTCGATGGCTTCGGTCCCGCCGAGCCCGCCGGCGTCTTCTGAGATCGCTTCGGTGTCCTCGGTTTCGTCGCGTTGGTGAGCGCGGCGCTTGCGGCTGCTCTTTTTGCTGGGCAGCTCGATCGGGTTGCCGTCGAGGTCGTCCTGTCGCTGTTGGACACCGCGGCCGCTCCAGCCCGGCAGCCCGACGCCGGCCAGGCTCGGCAGACGGAACCGCGGCGTCCGCTCCGCCAGCGCCGGCCACCGGTCGCGGCTGACGTTGAGCACTCGCAAAGCCCCCTCGGCCAGCACCCGCGGGATGGCCATCACCAACTGGTCCACCGCCAGCAACGCCCCGATCCAGAACCCGATGGCCAAAATCAGCAGGCTCCCGGCCGAGGCGAATCGGCCGACCAACTCTTCGTGGATCAACACGCCGAGCAACCCGCCCGGCCCCTCGGGTCGGCCGCCGCCCCCGGCCACGAAGCGCGACGCCGCCACCGCGATCAGCCCCGATGTCGCCGCCGTCATCACCACCAGCCCCACCCCGCGGATGACCGTCTGGTTTACCGGCCGACGGGACACCGTTAGGCCCAGCCACGCCCCGATTCCCAGGACCAGCACCCAAACCCCCGGCCCGATCACCAGGTACGCCTCGTGAGCAACCGCCGCGCCCAGCGGTCCGACCCAGTTCGCGGTGTCGGCGTTGCGGACGCCCACCGCGTGGGACGGCGCGTCCGCCCGGTCGTAGCTCAGCAGCGACGCCGCCACCAGAAACCAGCCGCCGATCGCCGCCGCCATCCCCACGTGCTTCAGCACCGCGTAACGGGGCTCGGCGGTTTTCGTCTTGCTGTTCTTACGCTTGGCCATGGGGCGTTCCTGCGGGGGGAATTTCGGGGGTGAATCGCGGTCGCGGCGCACAAAGATCGCGCCGGGTGCAACACGCACTATCGGCGTCCTTCGGGCGATCTCGATAAATGTTGAGGGCTCGAAAAGCTCTCGCTCGGCTACCTTCCAGACCCGCTGGACTTGTCCACGAGGTAGCGTTCAAACCACGCCAGCATCGGGCCGCGGATGGGCTCGACCACCTGGTCACCCAGGGTGGTGTGACCCGCTTCGGCGACGCGCACCAGTTCGACCGTGTCACGCTCGGCCGCGGTGTACAGCCGTACCGCGTGCTGGACCGGGATCAGGCGGTCTTTCTCCCCGTGGAAAATCAGCGCCGGCGTGTCGATCCGGGCCAGCCGCTCGGCGACGTCTGCCTCGTCGGGGTCGAAGCCGCCGATCCGGCCGGCGTGGTCGATGATCCGCTGGAACTTCTCGTCGGTGAACGCACGGAACCCGATCGCCCGGCCGAAGTCCGGCACAACCTCTCGCATCGACGAGAACGTCGAGATCAACACCAACGCCTTCACCCGGTCGTCCATCTCCGCCAGCCGCACCGCCGTCGAAGCCCCGAACGACACCGCCGCCACGCCCACCGGTTCGACCAGCAACCCCCGGGCGTCCAACGCGTCGAGCACGGCGACCATGTCGTGCGATTCCTGCACGCCGTAGGTCGCCCAGTCGCCGGTCGATCGGCCGTGGCCCCGCTGATCGATCAGGACGACCCGGTACCCCTCGGCCGCCAGCAGGCGGGCCCACCCGAGGTAGCGTCGCTGGTTGATCGTGTCGTAGTAGCCGTGCAGCAGCATGACCGTCGCCCGCGGTTCTCGGGTTTCGCGCGACGCGCCGCCGAGCGTGGCGAACTTCATCTCGACCCGGTCCCTCTTCGCCCGGCTGGGCCCGGTGCCGACGTAGATCTCGTTCGACGGGTCGATCACGCCGACCGCCAGCGACGCCGCCGGCTCGCCGACCTCGACCCGCAGCCCGTGGTCGATCACGGTGCCGCCCAAGGCCAACGGCTGATCGCGGTCGATCTTCGCCAGCGGCTTGCCGTGGTTCGGCGGCTTGACGACCTGCTTACCCAGAAAGCTTTCGCAGCCGGTCGCTGTGCACAGGCACAAGACAGCGATCCACCCGAGGGCGGCCCGCGATCGGGATAGATTTGGTCTCGCCATTCGCATCGGATTGGCATTCTATCCAAGGGTTTTGGGAACCCAAAGCGGGCCGACGGGCTTACGCCCGCGGCTCACGGTGCGGGGTCAGGCTCCCGTGTGGCCGAACCCGCCCTCGCCGCGGGCGGTGTCGGGGAGTTCATCGACCTCGACCCACTCGGTACGCGGCACGGGCTTGATGAGCATCTGGGCGATCCGCATGCCGGGGGTAACGGTGAACGACTCGGGGCCGTGGTTGATAAGCGGAACGCGGACCTCACCGCGGTAGTCGGCGTCGATGGTGCCGGGGGTGTTGGGCATCGAGAGGCCGTGCTTCACGGCCAGGCCCGACCGCGGCCGGACCTGGGCTTCGTAGCCGACGGGGACCGCCATCTTGAACCCACAGGGAACGAGTGCGATCGCGCCCGACGCGATCACCACACCGCGCCCGTCTTCGGGGGCGGCGTGCAGGTCCATGCCCGCGGCGTGCTCGGACTGGTACGCGGGGAGCGGGGTGTCTCGGCCGTGAGGCAGGCGTTGGATCAGAAGACGGATCATCTGTTTTGTTGCTCGGCTTCGATCTTGAGGAGGTGGGCACGCTCGGCCAATAGCTTGCGCAGGTAGCGGGTCATAAATGCACGATCGACGGCGAAGCCGATAGGCCCAAAAGGTGAAGCGAATTCGAGATGATCTCGCATAACGGTCCCTGAACCAACGGTATCGAAAAAGTGATCGTGGGCGAAGCGCTTAAATGCACCGTGGGTCATCTCGTCGCGGAAGTGGTGGGGAGGATCGAAGCGGGTGATGCGTGAGGTTAGGTGTTGCGTGACGCCGAAGTGTTTTCCTCGAAACGTTACGGTTTCGTCCAGCCCGATTAGCCCGGTGGTCACGCCAGCGATGGCTTGTTCACCGGTGTGAACGAGGCTGCGGACGTGGAAATCGATATCCCGTGCAAGATCGAAGCAAGTCAACGGATCCGCGTCGATTGGCGTCTCGATCTCGAATGATGGCATCACCACTCTCCGTCGAGCATCTGGCGGATGGCGTGGGCGACGCCGTCGTCGTGGTTCGACGCGGTGGTCACGTCGGCGGCTTCGGCGGCGGCGGGGACGGCGTTGGCCATGGCGACACCGAGGCCGGCTTCGCGGAGCATGGCCAGGTCGTTGATCTCGTCGCCGACGGCCGCGATCTCGTGGGCGACGATGCCGCGCTGCTCGGCGATCCACGTCAGGCCACGCCACTTGTTCACGCCCCGGGCGAAGACCTCGACGATGAAGACGGCGTCTTCTTTTTTCGCGGTGGGCACGCCGGCGAAGCAGTGGAGGTAGACGCGGTGGCCGAAGCGTTCGACGACCTGTTCCTCGACGTCGAAGGCGTGTCGGCCGGTGGCGACGACGCCGACGCGGAGGCTGTGGCGGAGGTCGTCGGGGGTGGGGTGGCGGTTTTCCTCGACGAGCAGGCGGTTCATGGCGAACCAGCGTTTGGTGTTGTCGGTGACGGCGCCGTCGCCGGTGACGAGGAAGTCGCGGCCGGTGCGGCCGTGCTCCTGGAAGACGAGGACGGCCTCGGGGAGGTCGCGGAGGAACTCGACGAGTTCGAGGGCGAGGTGGGGTTCGAGGTCGGCGAGGTCGACGGCGTGGCCGGTGTCCATCTCGACGACGACGGCGCCGGTGTTGAAGACGCCCAGTTCGAGGTTGGGCACGTCGGCGAGGGCGTTGAGGGATTCGCGCCAGCCGCGGCCGGTGCAGGGGATGACGGCGACGCCGGCGTCGTGGGCGTCGGCGAGGGCGGCGCGGTTGGCGGGGCTGACGCGGTGGTCGGGGCCGAGCAGGGTGCCGTCGAGGTCGAGGGCGAGGAGGCGGTACTTCATCGGGGAGAGGTTACGGGCGGACGGCGGGGCGGCGTAGCGCTAAAGCGATCTGGGAGGCCAGGCCATCGCAGACCAGGCCGAGGTTGACGTTGCTGCCGAGGCGGGATTCGGCGACGCCGAGGGCGGCGATGACGTCGAGCCAGGGGGTGAGGGTGGCCTCGGCGGCGTCGGGGCCGGCGGGGTCGCAGGTGGCGGCGAGGCGGTCGATCTCCTGGCGGGCGTGGACCGCGACGAGCGAGAACATCAGGCCGGCGGCCTGCTTGTTGGCGGCTTCCTTGGAGGCGTTGTCGTGGTTTTTGACCCACGCCTCGGCGAACCCGTTGATGCGCTCGGCCATGTCGGCCCCCAGGGTGGGGACGGCCCGGCCGCGGGCGAGTTGTTCGAGTTGGGCCAGCACCACGCGGGCCCACTCGGTGAGGCCGTAGTCGAGCACGAGCCGGGCCCGGCCGAGGCTGCCCTGCGCGAAGCCAACCAGCCAGGACCGTTCCACGGGCTCGAGCTGCGCGGCGTACTCCTGAAGGAAACGGTCGAGCACCTCGTCGGGCAGGGGGACGAACGCGGTGCGTTGGCAGCGGCTGCGGATCGTGGGAAGCAGGCGGTCTTCGTGGGCGGTGACGAGGATGATGAAGGTGCCGCCGGCTCCGCTTCCGGGGGCGACCGCGGCGATCTCGTGGGTCGGCGGTTCTTCGAGGGTCTTGAGCAGGGCGTTCTGCCCGGCGGGGTTCAGCAACTCGGCTTCGTCGACGACGAAGACTTTGCCGTGGTTGAGTTGGGCGCCGCGGTAGGCCGGCTCGATGAGGGCGGTGCGGAGGACGTCGACGGGGATCGAGGTGAGCTTGCGGTCGCGGATCTGGCGATCGTCGCTGTAGCGGGCGAGTTCTTTGTTGACGATGTGCAGGTCGGGATGGCCCCCGGAAGCATCCGTGGCGGGAGCGCCGTCTTCGTCGTTGCCGGGCGTGGACGGCAAAAGTCGACACGACGGGCATCCGCCGCAGGCCATGACTTGGCCGGCGAGACTTTGTTCGGGCGTGTGGCAGAGCAGCACCCGGGCGAAGGCGAGGGCGGTGGTGAATTTACCGACGCCGGGCGGGCCGTGGAAGATCTGGGCGTGGTGGACTCGGCCCGAGGCGAGCTGGGCGGCGAGTTGATCGAGGGCGTGGGGCTGGCCTTGGATGTGGTCCATGGGCGAAGCATCGTACCGCTGAGCCCGCGCACGGGCCGGACTCTGGGCTACACTTCAGCCTCTGGTTTGATTTCCCGAGGTTGCTGACATGCCCAAGACGATGGATCGGTTCGGAGTGCTGCTGAGCGTGGTTGCCGCCGCGTTCTGTGTCGCGGTTTTGGGCACGGCGGGCCCGGCGGAGGCCGACGACGTGACGCTGGAGCGGGGCACGCCGTATCTGGTGGCCGCGGGGCGGAGCCCGATCCCCCAGGCCGGCGAGCGGTTCGACCGCCCGATCGAGGCCCGCCGCCTGGTTGATGACTCGGGTCGCAAGACGAAGCCCGCGGCTCCCGATGGCGTGGTGGCCTGGGGCGCCGCCCACAACTACGTCGGCCAGCGAATCACCGTCGAGGGCAAGATCGTCGACACCTACAACCACCGGGGCGAGGTCTGCTTCCTCAACTTCAGCAAGGAGTGGCGCGGCAAGTTCTACATCCCCGTTTTCGACGAGGTCTTCCCGGAACTGCCCGAGCCGCCGGAGACTTACTACCTGAACAAGACGGTCCGCGTCACCGGCACCGTCACGCTGCACCGCAACCGTCCCAACATCGAAGTCCAAAACGTCAAGCAGATCGAGATCGTCGACTGACCCCTACGCCGGTCCGCCCTGCTTTCCGGATCGTTCACCAAGTTCCTCGCCTATGCCCCGAGACCCGCACAACGCGACGGTGGTCGAGCGCGTGCCGATCCACGAAAGCTTGGCGGTGTTCCGGGTGAAGTACAACGACCACGCGGTGCCGGGCTTCGAGCCGGGGCAGTTTGCGACGCTCGGGCTGCCGGCCCCCACGCCGTCCGATCCCGGCGACTCGGGCAGCGGCTCGCCGCGCGGGCCGAAGCTCGTCCGCCGGGCCTACTCGATCGCCTCGCCGGCGACGCAGCGGGACACGCTCGACTTTTACATCGTCGAGGTCGACGACGGGCAGCTCACCCCGTCGCTGTTCCACGTCGAGCCGGGCGAGGCGCTGTTCATGAACCCCAAGATCGGCGGGCACTTCACGCTGCCCGACGACACGGCGGGGCAGACGCTGGTGATGGTCGGGACGGGGACCGGGCTCGCGCCGTTCCGCTCGATGTATCTGACCTACCGAGATGCAGAGCCTCGGCGGTGGGACAAATTCGTGCTGCTCGACGGCTGCCGGCTGGCCCGGGACCTGGGGTACCTCGACGAGATGACCGCGTTGGCGGAGGGAGACAAAGATTTTATTTACCTGCCGACGGTGACGCGTGAGCCGGCCGATTCGGACTGGCGTGGGCCGCGCGGCCGGGTCCACACGCTGCTCGAGCCCGCCGCGTTCCACAACCTGACCGGCTTGGGCCTGTCACCCGAAACGTGTCACGTCTTCCTCTGCGGCAACCCGGCGATGATCGACGAGGCCGAGGCGTCGCTCAACGCGCGTGGCTTCCACACCCGCGACCGGAAGCATCCGGAGGGGAAGCTGCACTTCGAGCGGTATTGGTGAGGTGGCCCGCCGGATAGAGCCCCGCCGTCGTCCGGCTACCGCAGCTTCACCGTCGCCAGCGCGACCGCCGCCAGTAGGACCGTTACTAACCAGAACCGGATCACGGTCTGCTGTTCGGTCCAGCCCGAGAGGTGGAAGTGGTGGTGGATCGGGGCGCACTTGAAGATACGTCGCCCCTTGGTCAGCTTGAAGTAGCCGACCTGAAGGATCACGCTGAGCGCCTCGATGACGAACACCCCGCCGATGATCAGCAGCAGGAATTCCTGCCGGATCACCACGGCGATGTAGCCGAGCAACCCGCCCAGCGGCAGCGACCCCGTGTCGCCCATGAACACCTGCGCCGGCGAGCAGTTGAACCACAAAAACCCCAGACACGCCCCCACCATCGCCCCGGCCACCACGGCCAGTTCGTCGCTCAACGGGATATACGGCACGAGCAGGTACTTCGCCAACACGAAGTCTTCCCGCGTGTACCCCGCGATCAGGCACAGCACGAGGAACGCGAAGCCCACGATCACGACGATCCCGCTCGCCAGGCCGTCCATCCCGTCGGTCAGGTTCACCGCGTTGGACGACCCGACGATCACCAGCACCGCGACCAGGATGAACGTCACCTCGCCCAGCACGATCAGGTTGGGGCTAGGCACGAACTCCCCGGCCACGCGGACCCACGTCTTGAGCCCCGGCAGGTTCAGGCTCCGCGACATGTCCCGGAACTCGTCGCCGGTGATGAACTTCCCCTCGGCGTACTTGCTGATGAACAGGCCCAGGATCACCGCCAGCGCCAGCTGAAAAATCAGCTTTTCTCGGGTGAACAGGCCCTGCCGGCCGGTCTTGCGCTTGGCCGAGGTGAGCTTCAGCCAATCATCGACCAAGCCCAGCAGGAACAGCCCGACCAGGCAGACCATCGCCATCCGCACGTAGTAGCTGCCCAGGTCCGCCAGCAGCATGGTCGTGGCGAAGATGGCCCCGGCGATCATCACCCCGCCCATCGTCGGGGTGTTGCTCTTGGCCTTCATCAACTCGTTCACGTCGGCCCGGCCGAAGTCGGGGTTGTCGCCGACCTTCTTCAGGATCAGCCAGCCGATCACCCGCTTGCCCGACCCGACCACCATCAGGAAGCTCACGATGATCGCCAACACCGCCCGGAACTCGACCCAGCGGAACACGCCGAGCGCCCCCAGCCAGTCGCTGGCGGTGATCGTGTCGCGGAAGAGGTCGACGAGAAAGTAGAGCAAGGGCGTTGAGGGTTCGCGTGGCTTTTGGGGCGTAGGCTATTTGATTATCGCTCATCGACCGGATGGGCGGGGCCGAACCTCTTTTCGATGAGCGGGATCAGGCGCTCCAGCCGGACGCCGCGCGACGCCTTGAGCAACACCGTGTCGCCGGGCTCCAGCCGATCCACCACCTGCCGAGCCCACGCGTCGGACCACGGTTCAGCCCCGAACGCATCCCCCACGAATTCGACCCGATCGGCCGACTGCTCGGCCCGGGTCGCCGTTTCCGCATGGGCCTCGGCCGACGCGTCGCCCAATTCCCGCATCTCGCCGAGCACCGCCACCCGTCTTCCCGACCCCCCCATCAATCGCTCGGCCAGGGTGTCGAGCGCCACCCGGACCGAATCCGGGTTCGCGTTGTACGTGTCGTCCAAGAGCGTCACGCCTTGCCCCAGCGCGATCTCCCGCAGGCGGCCGGGCGGCGGCCCCACCCCCGCCCACGCCGCGGCGATCCGGTCGTCGTCGATCCCCATCCACCGCCCCACCGCCGCCACCAACGCCGCGTTCATGCGGTTGTGCCGACCCGGCAGCGGAAACTCCGCCGGTACCCCCGGCGCGCCTGTCACCGGCAACACCGTCACGCCCTCCGCCACGTCGTAGTGCGGCATCATCAACGCCGCGGCCTCCGGCGTCGTTACCGCCAACCCGCCCCGCCGCACGAACGGGAGGATCGACGCCTCTTCCCGGGCGACCCCTTCGAGATCCCCGAAAAACTCCAGGTGCTCACGGCCGATGCTTGTGACGATCGCCGCGTCGGGCCAGACGATGTCGCCGAGCGAAGCGATCTCCCCCGGATGATTCGTGCCGACCTCGCAGGCGACGAAGTCGTGCGACGGGTCGGCCGCCAGCAGCGTGAGCGGCACGCCCAGGTGATTGTTAAAGCTCTTGGGCGACTGGGTCCCCCGTAGCCCACACCCCGTGAGCACGTAGTGCAGCAGGTGGCGCGTGGTGGTCTTGCCGTTCGATCCGCACACCGCGATCACCCTGCAACCGCCGCGAGCCAGTTCGTCACGGAACGCGCTGGCGAGGTCCTGCAACGCGGTGACGGTGTTGTCCACCACGAGTTGCAGCCGAGCGATCGACGGGTTCGGCGATTCCACGATCGCCAACGCGGCCCCGGCCTCGAACGCCTGATCGACGAAGTCGTGGCCGTCGTGGTTTTCGCCGGAAACCGCTAGATAGACCTGGCCCGAAGACAGGGTGCGTGTGTCGTGTGAAAGCCCCGTTGCCGTCTGATCCCCAGCCGTGGGCTCTGCGAGCCACGTGCCGCCGGTGATCCGCTCGAGGTTGTCGAAGCGCCAGAACGCGCTCACGCCTCGCCGCCCCGAGGGTTGGTGGCCCTTTCCGCCAGCGCCGCGGCCGCTTCCTCGCGGTCGTCGAAATGAATTTTTTGCGTGCCCAGGACCTGATAGTCCTCATGACCTTTACCGGCGATCAGCACCATGTCCCGGGCGTCGGCGTCCAAGACCGCCCGTCGGATCGCCTCGCGTCGGTCGGCGATCACGCTCACAATCGGACACTTCTCCTCGGGCACTCCGGCGTAGGCGTCGTCTAGGATCCGCTGCGGGTCTTCGGTACGCGGGTTGTCGGAGGTCAGGTAAGCCCGATCGGCCAGCCGCACCGCCGCGGCCGCCATCAGGGGTCGCTTCGTGCGGTCCCGGTCGCCGCCGCAGCCGAACACGCAGATCAGCCGGCTTCGGGCGATCGGCCGCACCGCCCGCAACACGTTGTCGAGCGCATCGGGGGTGTGGGCGTAATCCACCAGAACCATCGGGACGTCCGTGCGGTCAAGCGTGACCGGCTCCAATCGACCGGGTACCGGCCGACAGGACCCAACGGCGTCGCGCAGGGTGTCTTCAGGGAACATCTGTACCGCCTCGGCCGCAGCGATCGCCTGGACCAGGTTTCGTAAGTTGTGTTCTCCGATGAGCGGGACGTTCACGTCGCAGTCGGGACGGTTGCCGCCTCCAAACCGGCTGCGGCTCCCCGTCGGTGTGAGGCCTTCGGGGATCAAGCGGTAGTCCTGGCTTCTTACCGCGGTAAGGTCGGTGGAGGTCCAGACGACCGTGACCATCGACCCGATCTCGGCGAGCATGGTCAACGCCGCCGGGTCGCTTCGCGGCAGCACGGCCCGGCCACCGGGCCGGACGTGTCGAAACAGCTTGGCTTTGGCCGCGGCGTAGTCCTCCATCGTGCCGTGGTAGTCGAGGTGGTCCTGCGTCAGGTTGGTGAACACTGCCGCATCGAACCCCAATCCGTCAACACGTCTCTGATCCAGGGCGTGGCTGGACACCTCCATCGCGCACGCGACGCAGCCGTGCTCGACCATCGCGGCGAAGTAGCGATGCAGGTCGATGGCCCCCGGCGTGGTCAGTTCGGCGGCCTGTGGCCCGTCGGGAGCGCCGTGGTCGATGGAGACGGTGCCGAGCAGCCCGCACTTCACGCCGGCGGCGTTGAGCAGGTGCTGGGTCAGGGTGGCGACGGTGGTCTTGCCGTTGGTGCCGGTGACGCCGACGAGTTTCAGCTTCGCCGCCGGGTTGTCAAAGAATCGCCCTGCCAGCCGGCCGGCCATCGCCTGGTCGACCCGGGCCTGTTCGTCGTCCCCTCCGACCGCGAGGGCCACCGATTCGGGTAGTTCTGTGTTTCCGGGGGCGATCACCGCTGCCGCCCCGCGGCCGACCGCGTCGTTAACGAAACTTCGCCAGCGATCGTCACCGGTGTCGCGGGCCACGAACAGAGAGCCCGATGTGACGCGGCGAGAATCATCGGCGAGGTCCGATAGTTCGGTCTGTCCGTCGCCGCGGACGAGGGTCAGGCCGAGGTCGTGGATCAATTCCTGGAGTCGCATATCGCCGGTGCATGGTGACTCCCCGCCGGGGCGGTCGCAAGTGAGCCCCGGCGTCGGCCGATGGAACGGAGAGATTCCTCCCCTTTCGTCCAACCCCGCCCCCATGCCGCAAGACAAAGCCCCCATCGAGACGATCCGCCTCAGCGCCCGCGACAAGCAGAAGCTGATCGACTACGTCGAACATTCCGGTAAAAAAACGGTCGAGAACGAGCGGCGGGCGTTGCGGGTCGATTTCCAGGGCCGGAAGGTCCTGGTGGTCATCACCAACAGCCAGGGCCAGCGGGTGCGCCACAGCGTGCTGCCGCGGAACCTCAGCCGGCGGGGTTTGGCGTTTGTGCACGGCCGGTTCGTTTATCCGGACTCGCGCTGCCACGTCACGCTGCCGATGCAGAACGGCAAGTGGTGGGCGGTCGAGGGCGTGGTCCGCAACTGCCGACACATCCAGGGGATCATCCACGAGGTCTCGGTCGTGTTCGACGAGGCCCTGAACCTGAACGACTTTGTCCGCCTCACCGCCTCGCAGCAGGAGCGTCACCGGGCCGAGCACGCCCAGGACTTCGACCCCGAGATCGATCTGGACGCCAATACCGCCGGCCGGGCGTTGGTCATCGACGACATGGCCACCGACCGCAAGCTCTACCGTATGTGGCTGGGCAAGCTGAACATGGCAACCAACGAAGCCAGCGGTGTGACCACCACGATCGAGGCGATGGCGCACTGCCAGTTCGACCTGATCCTGATCAACCTCGAGCTCGGCGAAGAGTCGGGCACCGAACTGCTGATGCACCTGCGGGGACAGGGGTTCGAGCGGCCGATCATCGCCACCTCGGCCAGCGAAAACGCGGACGACAAAGACGCGGCGCTGCAGGCGGGGGCCACCGATTTCCTCGTCAAGCCGTTTACGCTCGACGACCTGCGGGTCTCGGTCGAGGACGCGTTGTCGATCGACACCTCCGCGTCGACCAGCGCCGACGCGGTCTACAGCTCGATGGGCGACGACCCGGACATGGCTCCGCTGATCGAGGAGTTCGTCAACACCCTCGGGCCGTTGACGATGCGGCTCCGCCGCGCCAACGCCGACGCCGACGTGCAGACGCTGTCCCACCTCTGCCAGAACCTCAAGGGTGCCGGTGCGGGCTACGGCTTCGACGCGATCACGACCACCGCCCGCTACGCCGTGGAGAGCCTCGAATCCGCTCAAGACGATATGGACGGCGTTCGCAAGACCGTCAACGAACTGGTCCAGGTGCTCCGCCGGGCCCGCGCCGGGACCGCGAGCGGGCAGGCCGACGCCGGCTGACCGGGTTTCAGCCGACCGGCTCAGTGCCGTGTGCGGGTAGCGACCGCCGGAGGCCCCGCTTCACGCACCCACACGCTGCCGCGGCCGCGGTGGCCGACGACCCGCGTCAGGCGTCGGAGGTAGGTCTCAAGCGTGCGTTCGTCGAACGTGGCGAGAAACTCGGGCGACACACCCCGGCTGTTCTGTTGAATCCGTTCGATCGTCTTCTGCTTGCTCATATCGGGTGTCCAAGCTCTGGGGTCGCGGGTGTGGGTGAGCCCGAGCGTCCCGCTTCTCACGGGCGGGCTATCTCGCGTTGCTTGCGAGAAATCGGCCGCGTCTCGCCCGCGGCGTGAGGGTGTAACCCCTTAGGACGTAAAGCGCCCCGGCGGCGGTATCATGAAACCCGGTTCACGCTCACGCCGAACACCCGCCCATGCCGCTCACCGTCAACAGCCCGTACTCCGGTCGACCCGTCAAGATCCGCGACCAGGACATCGGACGCGCCGTCCGCGACGAAGAGGGCCGCGTCTTCTACGTCGTCCCCCGCTCCAGCGGCGAGGGCTACTACACCGCCCCGACCCGCAAGGGCTCGGCGAAGGACGAGGCCCGCTACGACAGCATGCAGACAAAAATGGACGCCGTGCAGGAACAGGTCGTCGAGCAGCACCGGGCGGTCCACGACGCGACGGGCCGGCGTCCCAAGCCGTCCCGGGGCCGGCTGGTCCTGCTCTTGCTGATGCTGCTGGCGTTGGTGGGGGCGGGGTACTACTTCTTCGTGCTGTCGCCCGACGGCCCGCAACGGCCGATCGATGTCCCCGGGGTGCCCGCCTTACCCGAGGGCAGCCCCGGAGAACCGATCAACCCTTCTCCCCAGCCCGATCTTTGACCGCCGGCCACTGGGGTAAACTTCCGGGATGAAACGCACCCTCTGTTTATCGTCTGTTTTTGCGCTGTCGGCGCTCGTCCTCGGCTGCGGCTTCGAGTCCGAGCCCGAACCGGCCGCGGGCGGCGAGGTGCGGTTCATCAGCGGCTCGGCGATCAAGACGCTCGACCCGCAGGTCACGAGTTGGCTTGTCGATTTTCGGATTATCGAGGGGCTGTTCGAGCCGCTCTTGCGTGTGAACCCCGAGACGCTCGAACTTGAACCGTCGGCCGCCGCGGCGCTCCCCAAGGTCAGCGACGACGGGCTGATCTATACCTTCACGATCCGCGAGGACGCCCGCTGGTCCAACGGCGACCCGTTGCTCGCCTCCGACTTCGCCTACGGCTGGATGCGGGCGCTCCTGCCCGACCTCGCCGCCGACTACGCGGCGCTGTTCTTCACCATCGAGGGGGCCGAGGATTTCTACAGCTGGCGGACACAGCGGCTCGCCGACTTTCAAAACCTCGGTATCTCGGCCGACGAATTCTGGGCCCAAACCCGCCAGCGTTTCGCCGACACCGTCGGCATCGAGCCGATCGACGACCGCACGCTCCGGGTCACCCTCGCCCAGCCGACGGCGTACTTCAATGAGCTCGTCGCTTTCGCCCCCTTCTCACCCGTCCACGAAGCCACGGCCGACGCCTACCTCGAAGCCGAGGCGACCGCCGGCGGGCTGAACATGGACCCGGTGTATTTCCAACGGCCCGACCTGCTCGTCAGCAACGGGCCGTATCTGCTCAAGCAGTGGCGGTTCAAGCAGCAGCTCGTGCTCGACCAGAACCCGTATTGGTGGAACCGAGCCGAAATGGGCAACACCCGCGTCGTGATGCAGGTCGTCACCGACCCGACCGCGGCGCTCCTGCGTTACAACCGGGGCGAAGCCGACTGGTACCCGGGCCTGCCCACCGGCTCGCGGGACGCGGCGAAGCTGGTGCAGTCCGACCGGCCCGACGTGCACTACGGCCCGGCGGCGGGGACGTATTTTTATGTGTTCAATTGTCGGCCGACGGTTGACGGACAGGCGAACCCGTTCGCCGACCCGCGGGTCCGCCGGGCGTTCTCGATGGCGGTGGATCGGCAGACGCTGGTTGACAACGTGACCCAACTCGGCCAACCCGTCGCCAAGACATTTGTCCCCCCCGCCGCGATCCCGGGCTACGACGCACCAGTGGACGCGGGCGTGTCGTTCGATCCCGAGGCCGCTCGGCAACTCCTCGCCGACGCCGGCTACCCCAGTGGGCAGGGGCTGTCGGGCCTGACGCTGCTCATCAACGAAGGCGGCGGCCACGAAGACCCCGCCCAGTTCATACGCAAGGCGTGGGAGACCCACCTCGGCGTGTCGGTCCAGATCGAGTCGGTCGAGCGCATTACCTTCAGCGACCGGCTCAAGACCGGCGGCTTTCAGGTCGCCCGCGCCGGCTGGTTCGGCGACTACCGCGACCCCACCACGTTCCACGACAAGTTCCGCTCCAACAACAACAACAACGACGGTCTTTACCAGAACCCCGCCTACGACCGGCTGCTCGAGCGGGCCGAGGCCGAACTCGACCCGGCGGCGCGGATGGCGTTGCTCGCCGAGGCCGAGGCGCTGATGCTTGCCGAGCAGCCGCTGATGCCGCTGTACCACTACACGAACCTCGAACTGTTCGATCCCGGACGGGTGACGGGCCTGCATCCGAACCCGTGGAACATCCGTCGGCTCGACGCGATTACGGTCCGGCCCGCCCCCGGAAGTTCCCTCGGAAACGCCCCGAACTCCGAGTAGCCCCGGACCGCCATGCTCCAGCTCATCCTCGCTCGACTCATCCAGTTGCCGCTGATCCTGTTGGTGGTGTTCGGCGTGACGTTCACGCTGGTCTGGCTGCTGCCGGGCAACCCGCTCGATCGGCCCGACGGCAGGCGTCCTCCCCCCGAGGTCGAGCAGGCGATGAAGGCCCGCTACAACCTCGACTCGCCCACCAACTTTCTCATCGGGTACGCCCGGGGGGCCGTGGTCGGCGACTTCGGCCCGAGCCTCGAGTACCGCGGCCGCACCGTGCGCAGCATCCTCGCCGAGGGGCTGCCGATCAGCGCATCGCTCGGCGTTGCGGCGCTGGCCGTGGCGTTGTTCCTCGGCACGGTGGCGGGCGTCGTCGGGGCGCTGCGGCCCGGCAGCCCGCTCGATTCGGCAAGTCTCGGGCTCACCTTGCTCGGCATCAGCCTGCCCAACTTCGTCACGGGCACCGTGCTACTGGTGGTTTTTGCCGGGCTCTTGCGGTGGTTCCCCGTCGGCGGCTGGGCCTCGCCGCGCGACATGGTCCTGCCCGCCGTTACCCTCGGCTTGGCGCCCGCCGCCTACATCGCCCGGCTGATCCGCCTGGGTCTGGCCGACATCATGGCCTCCGATTACCTCCGCACCGCCCGGGCCAAGGGGCTGTCCCACACCAAAGCCCTCTTCAAACACGCCCTCAAGGTCGCCTACCTGCCCGTCCTCTCGTTCCTCGGCCCCGCCGCCGCGTCGGTCATGACCGGATCTTTTGTCGTCGAGAAGGTGTTCAACATCCCGGGGGTCGGCGAGTACTTCGTCAACTCCGTGCTCAACAAAGATCAGTTTCTGATCCTCGGGATCGTACTCGTCTACGCCACGATGCTGATCGTGTTCAACCTCGTCGTTGATGTCGCTTACGCCTGGCTGGACCCGCGGATCGAGTTGTGAATCCGTTCCCGTCCGCACTCGGGGCACACGTTGCCCGTGATCTGGTAAAGGTCGTAACCACAGCCGCGACAACGCTCACCCTTGGTGGTCGGCTCGAAACGGGTCCAGTATGGAAATAGCACGAGATTGATCAACCCCAACGTTGATCCAACCGTAATAGATACGGTAAAACTTTTAGCAAGCGTTGCGCTTGGCAAGCCGGCATATCCCCCCACCGCTGCCGTGAAAAATACGAGTATAAGCAGCTGTACCCAAAAGATTTTCCCCGTCTTTGGACGCAGCCCCACTCCACAGCAAGCACAGTTTTTTTCGTAGCTGTTCTTAAGCTTGAAACTGAAATTAAACGCGTAAGGCCAGCGTCGCAAATTCGACCCGCACACAGGGCAGTGTGCTCGGGTTAGCCGTGTAGCTCGATCACGGAGTTTCATCGCGTTCTTGCTCTCGTGGGCGACGCCACCCACCCATCCGCGGGGTCTTGAACTTCCACGCCAGCGCGATCAAGACGAACCCCAGCAGCAGCAGCGGCACACTCAGCCACTGCCCGCGGCTGAGTCCGAGCGCTTGCAAGCCCAGGTGTGTGTCCGGCTGGCGGAAGTTTTCGTTGACCAGCCGCATCACCGCGTAGGTCACGCAGAACGCCCCGCCAATCGTCCCCGCCCGGCGGGGCTTGATCCAGATGATCGCCAACACGAGAAACACCACCAGCCCCTCCAGCGTCGCGGCGTAGAGCTGCGACGGGTGGCGCGTCGGCAGCACCTCGATCGCCGCTTGGCGTAACGCTTCGTTGCCCGACTGCAGGAGGTCGAGCCAGTTGCGCGGCAGCTCTCTCCCGAAAGCGTCCTGCAGGGCGAAATACGTCTCGTCGGAATCGAACGCCTCCTGCGGAAACCGGACCGCCAGCGGGAACTCCGGGGGGCAGCGGCGGCCGATGAGTTCGCCGTTGACGAAGTTGGCGACCCGGCCGCAGAACAGACCCAGCGGCGCGGCGAACGCCATCAGGTCGAGCATGAACGGCCAGGACTGCTTGTGCTTGCGGGCGAACCACCAGGTCGCCGCGATCCCGCCGAGCATCCCGCCGTGCGACGCCATCCCCCCGCCCTGCAGGTCGAGCAAGCCCCACCACGGGATCGAGTCGCCGAACTGCCACAGCAGCGACGGCTGGTAGAACGCGACGTAGCCCAGCCGACCCCCGACGACGATGCCGATGGCCAGGGTGATGACGAGGTCGGCCGCTCGGGCCGGGTCCAGCGTCGAGACACCGACCCGGGTGACCCGCTTGATCAGCAGGAACGCCAGCAAAAACCCCGCGAGGTACGACAGCCCGTACCAGCGGATCGGTCCGCCGTCCCACAGCTTGACCGCGTAGGGATCGATCGTGTGCAGCCAGGCGGCGAGGGCGGGGGTCATCGTTTCTTCTTACCGCGGTGTTTTTTGAGCTTCAATGTCTGCTGCCGTGAACCGGTTTTTCCCCCGCGTGGTTTGGAAGACTTGGCTTTGGTTTTGGGCTTGCCGCGGCCGGACGAGGCCTTGCTCGCCTTCCCGTTGTGGGCTGGCTTGGCTTTTGGCTTTGCACCCTTCCGGGGGCGCGGGCCGTGGGGCTCTTCGATGATGACCAGTTCCATCTGGCGGCGGGCGAGGTCGACGTTGGCGACGCGGACGACGGGGAAGCGGTCGCCGATGTGGATCACCCGGCCCGACCGCTGGGCGACCAGGGCTCCCGTGTTGCGGTTGAGCTTCCACCGGTCCGACTTGTCGCCCGGCAGCTCGGCCAGGCGGATGAAGCCGTCGATGAGGTAGCGGTCGATCTGGAGGTAGATGCCCTGACCGGTGACGCCGGTGACGGTGCCGGCGAAGTCTTCGCCGAGCTTGGTCGAGAGCAGCTCGAGCACGAGGTACTTGCGCAGCTCACGCTCGGCCGACTCGGAGTTGCGCTCGGTGGTCGAGCAGTGTCGACCGATCTCGCGCATCTGCTCTTCGTCGGGGACGCGGTCGTCGTCGTGGATGAGCTGCCCAAGCCGCTTGGCTTTCGGCTTCGGTGCGCCGTCTTCCGTATGGAGGTGCTCGAGCATGACGTCGAGCGAGCGGTGGACGACGAAGTCGGGGTAGCGGCGGATCGGGCTGGTGAAGTGGGTGTAGTGCTCGCTGGCCAGCGCGAAGTGGCCGACGAGGGCGGGGCTGTACTCGGCCTTGCTGAGGGTTTTGAGCACGGCCATGTGGACGGCGTGCTGGGCGGGCTTGCCGCGGACCGCGTTGAGCAGGGCCTGGAGTTCTTTGCGGGAGGGTTTGCTGGGGATGTTGAAGCCGGCGACCCGGGCGAAAGCTTTGAGGTCGTCGAGGCCGTAGGCGTCGGGGTCGGGGTGGACGCGGCGGACCATCGGCACGTCGATCGCACTGAACGTACGGGCGGCGGCCTCGTTGGCCTCGACCATGAACATCTCGATGATCGTGTGGGTGAACGCGTCGTCCTCGGGCACGGCGTCGACCACCCGCCCGGTCTCGTCGAAGACCAGGTCGACCGAGGGTAGCCCCAGCACGATCATGCCGTCGGACAGCCGCCGTTTGCGGATGATCTTCGCCAGTTTGTCCATCCGCTTGAGGCACTGGATCAGGGCGCGGGGGTACTTCGGC
Source organism: Planctomycetota bacterium (assembly GCA_039819425.1). Taxonomy (GTDB): domain Bacteria; phylum Planctomycetota; class Phycisphaerae; order Phycisphaerales; family Phycisphaeraceae; genus Algisphaera. Next base: position 1,989 of record JBCBSA010000006.1, on the reverse strand, counting down.
TCGCTCTTGCAGTGCTTGCGGGCGGTACGGAGGTCGTCGTCGATGAGGGCCTGGGCCTCGATATAGGTCAGGCGTTTGGCCGAACGGATGACGGTCTTGGCGAAGCGGTGGCCGAGCACGCGGCCATGTTCGTCGTAGGTGATGAAGACGGTCTTGGCGTAGCGTTTGACGCCTTCCATCAGCGAGCAGACGCCGTTCGACAGCACCTCGGGCAGCATCGGGACGACCTTGCGGGGGAGGTAGGTGCTGTTGCCGCGGGCGTAGGCTTCCTGGTCGAGGTCGCTGCCGGGGGTGACGTAGTGGGCGACGTCGGCGATGTGGACGCCGAGCTCCCAGGCGGCTTCCTCACCCGGATCGAGCCGACGGATCGAGATCGCGTCGTCGTAGTCCTTGGCGTCGGGCGGGTCGACGGTGCAGATGAGTTCGGCGGTCAGGTCTTCGCGGTCGGCGGGGACCGTGTCGTCGTCGAGCCGGCGGGCGGCGGCGCGGGCCTGCTCCATCACGGCGTCGGGGAAGCGGTCGCTCAGGCCGGCCGCGCGCATCACGGCGAGGGTTTCCACGTCCGGCTCGCCGGCCTCGCCCAACACCTCGGTGATGACGCCCTCCGCGTCTCCCCCGTCGTCGGGGTAGACGGTGAGCTCGATGACGACTTTGTCGCCGGCCTTGGCGTTCTTGCTGTGGGGGTCGCGGATCAGGACCGGGGCGGCGAAGATCCGGCCGTCGATCTCGACGCCGTACCGCTTACCCCAACGCACGAGGACCCCGGCGTACTGCTTGTCGGCCCGGGTGAGGACTTCGATGATCCGGCCGATGTAGGGCGATTTGGTCCCGCCCCCCCCGGAAGCCCTTCGCTTTTCGTGGATGACCTTGGCTTTGACCTTGTCGCCGGTCATGGCGTCGCCGGCGTGGCCGGGCGGGATGAAGAGGTCGCCGTGCTCGGTCAGCTCGTCGGGGACGAGGAAGCCGAAGCCTTTTTCGTGGCGGCGAAAGGTGCCGACCATGTTCTTGCCGGGCGGCGGCAGGGCGATGGTGTCGGCGGTGCCGCGGACGACCTGGCCGTTGGCGAGCAGTTCGTCGATGGCGGCGCGGAACAGGTCGGCCTGGTCTTCGGGGACGGCGAGGTCTTCGATCAGCTCCCGTGCGGTGCTGGGCGAATACCGCTGGTCGGCGATGTGATCGAGGATGCGGCGGGCGTGGCGTTGGGGCATGGGTTTCCGGAGTTTTTGTACAGTAGCATAGAGTTTTTCACGCCCCGGCCGACCTCCGCGATATCCCCGATATGTCCGACACTGAACAAGCCGTTGACACGCCGCAGGTCCTCGCCGCGGCCGAGGCGTTGGGTGGCCTGATCGCCGCCCACTCAGCCACCCGCGCTCTCGAGTCGTTGGTCGGTGAGATCGAGGCCGACACGGACGCCCAGCGGTTGGCCACCGACCTCGATCGTCACCGCCGCGCGCTGGCGGAGAAAGAGCAACAGGGCAAACCGATCGAAGTCGATGAGAAACGCAGGCTCCAGGAGCTGCAGCAGGAGGTCGCAATGCACCCGAAACTCAGCCGCTTGCAACTGGTGCAGATGGACTACGTCGATCTGATGCGGCGGGTCGACGAACGCATCGCGTCGGCGGGCGGGACGCCGACGCCGGCGAACGGATAAATCCAAGTTCGCTCAGGGGGCCGCGGCCCGGGGCGAGCCGACGGGGGCGGCGATCTCCTGCTCGGAGAAATTGTAGGGCGCCTGGGTCAGGATCGAAGTCCAGTCGTTGGCGATGTCGAGGACGCCGTTCCAGTTGCGTTGATCGACGAGCCGGTCCAGCCCTTGAGGAGGCAGGCCGGAAGCCCGCAGGGTGTTGTGGCTGAACTCCAGCACGGTGGCGGTCAGGCGGACGGTTTCGACGTGGCTGCGGCTGCGGTCTTCGGGCACGGAGCCATCGGCTAGTTGCTGGCTGGCCAGCTTCAGGTATCGGGCGCTCACCCGGGCGAGACCGCGGA
>JBCBSA010000005.1:0-22887 GCA_039819425.1 Planctomycetota bacterium | reverse complement strand
CCCCCCCAGTCGCTGTACTACCTCCCCGAACCCTGGCTCAACGAAGACGGCGACAACGTGCTGACTGTCTTCGACGAGCACGGCTTCCCCCCCACCGACGCCCGCTTGGCCTACGAAGAACTCGGCCCCTACTACTAAATCCCATCCATCCCGTGTCCACCCCCGCCGCCGACCACCGCCAAGCCGCCGCCGACCACCGCGCCCGCTGCGCCGTCCTCACCGTCAGCGATACCCGCACCCCCGACACCGACGTCGGCGGCCGCCTCATCCGCGAACACCTCGCCCAAGCCGGCCACGACGTCGTTGACCACGCGATCGTCCGCGACGAGTCGATCGCCATCGATCAACAGCTCCAGTATTGGCTCACCCCCCCGGAATCCGCCGCCCCGGAAGCCGCTGCCCCGCCCCACGCCATCCTCACCACCGGCGGCACCGGCGTCGCCCGCCGCGACACCACCATCGAGGTCGTCGAGGCCCTCATCGACAAACCCCTCCCCGGCTTCGGCGAGCTCTTCCGCGTGCTCAGCCACCAGGAGATCGGTGCCGCCGCCATGCTCTCCCGTGCCACCGCCGGCCTCGCCACCGCCCCCCAAGGCGACTGCTTCCTCTTCGCCCTGCCCGGCTCCCCCCACGCCGTCGAACTCGCCCTCACCCAACTCATCCTCCCCGAGCTCCCCCACCTCGTCTGGGAACGCGGCCGCTGACGCCCCCCATTGCCCACCCAAGCCGAGGGCTGCGGAGCGAAGCGACAAAGCCCCGGATCCTCCCCTAAACTTCCGCCATGTCCGAGTCCCCCGCCCCCACCACCAAGCCCGCCCCGCTCGAAACCGTCGAGCCCATCGGCAAGCGTGTCCTCATCCGCAAGGACCAGGACAAAAAGCAGACCAAGTCCGGCATCCACCTGCCCGACAAGATCGAGATCCCCACCCTCACCGGCCGCGTCGTCACCGTCTCGGCCGAGGTCGCCATCGACGAGAAGTACCCCATCGAGCAGTACGACCGCGTCCTCTTCAACCCCAAGGACGCGGTCCCCGTCGATTTCGAGGGCGACAACCGCCTCTTCGTCGTCCCCGTCGAGAACATCGTCGCCGTCTTCCGCAAGCCCGCCTAAACCGCAGGCACACTCTGCAACTCGCCCCACGGCACCTAGCCGGCGGTCAACGACCGCCGGTCGCCTCGGTTGAGCGCGGACTCGGTAAACTCGGCCCCGTGAACACGCTCGAATCGCTGCCCATCCGACCCCTCGCCCCGTTCGACGCGACCGCCCGCCCGCCCGGGTCCAAAAGCCTGACCAACCGGGCGCTGCTCATGGCGGCGCTAGCCAAGGGCACCTCGAAGCTCACCGGCGTGTTGTTCGCCGACGACACCCGCCGCATGCTCGAGGCCCTCGAAACCCTCGGCTTCCGGCTCACCGTCGACGAGCCCGGCCGCGCGGTCACGATCAAGGGCAAGGCCGGCACCATCCCCGCCGACGCCGCCGACCTGCACCTGGGCAACGCCGGCACCGCCATGCGTTTCCTCACCGCGGCGCTGACCCTGGGGCTGGGCGAGTACACCCTCGACGGCATCCCTCGGATGCGGCAGCGGCCGATCGGCGAGCTGGTCGATCCGCTGACCGAGCTGGGGGCAGACATCGAATACCTCGGCGAGGCGGGCTACCCGCCGCTGAAGGTGATCGCCGAGCCGCCGGGTCTGTCGGGGGGCTTGATCGAGCTGACGCCGACGCTGTCGAGCCAGTTCATCTCGGCGCTGCTGATGATCGGGCCGTACCTCGAGCGTGGGCTGGAGATCGAGTTCGACGGGCCGGTGACGAGCCTGCCCTACGTGAAGATGACGCTGAACCTGATGAAGCAATTCGGCGCGGACTTCGAGGCGGACACCGGGTACCGGGCGGTGCACGTGCCGGCCGGGCGCTACCGCGGCTATGACTACCCCATCGAGCCGGACGCGAGCAACGCCAGCTACTTCCTCGCCGCCGCGGCGGTCCTGCCGGGGTCGCGGTGCACGGTCGAGGGGCTGGGTTCGCGCAGCCTGCAGGGCGACGCCGAGTTCTGCGACGTGCTGGGGCGGATGGGCTGCGGCGTGGACCAGCGGCTCGACCGGACCACCGTCGCCGCGCCCCCCGACGGCGTGCTACGCGGCATCGATGTCGACCTCAACGACATGCCCGATATGGCCCAGACCCTGGCCGTCGTCGCCCTCTTCACCGACCCCGCCACCGGCCCGACCACCATCCGCAACGTCGGCAACCTCCGCGTCAAGGAGACCGACCGCCTCGCCGCCCTCGAAAACGAATTGGTCAAGTTCGGGGCCAAGGCCTCGACAATCGAGGACGACCTGACGATCACGCCGCCCCCGGACGGGGTCAACGTCGGCGACGGTGTGGCGATCGACACCTACGACGACCACCGCATGGCGATGGCGTTCGCCGTGGCCGGCCTCCGCGTCGACGGCGTGACGGTCAACGACCCCGCCTGCGTCGAGAAGACGTTCCCCGACTACTTCGATCACCTCGACCGGCTGCGCGACGCGGCGGTGTGACACGTGGCCGCAGACGACCCCGACGCTCACGTCCGGCGGACGTGAGCTTCTACAATAACGCGATCCGATGCCCGACCCGCGTGTCCAAATCACCTTGCCCCACCGCGTGCGGTTCACGCACGGCGTCTTCACGCCGGACAACCCGACGCTGCGCAGCGTGTTCGATGGCACCGATGCGGACGCGAAGCTGCTGGTCGTTGCCGACCAGGGCCTGGTGGAGTCGCATCCGTCGCTCCAACGCGACATCGAGGGCTACTTTCAACACCACGTCGATGCACTCCCTCACCTCGTGGGCTTCCGGGGTCTTCCGGGGGGCGAGCGGGTGAAGAACGACCTGTCTCTGCTCGAAGGCCTGCTCGGCGACCTGCATCGGCTCGACATCGACCGGCGGTCGTACGTGCTGGCGATCGGCGGCGGGGCGCTGCTCGACGCCGCGGGGTTCGCCGCCGCGGTGGTCCACCGCGGGGTCCGGCTGGTGCGGATGCCCACGACGACCCTCGCCCAGGCCGACTCGGGCGTCGGCGTGAAGAACGGCGTGAACATGTTCGGCCAGAAGAACTTCATCGGCACGTTCGCCGTGCCCCACGCCGTGGTCAACGACGGGTCGCTGCTCGAGACGCTGTCCGACCGCGACTGGCGGGCGGGGCTGGCCGAGGCGGTGAAGGTGGCGCTGCTGAAGGACGCCGAGTTTTACCGCTCGATCCGTGACGGTGCCGACCCTCTCGCACGACGAGACGCCGCGCTCGGCGAACGGGTCTGGCGGCGATCGGCCGAGCTGCACCTGCAACACATCACCGGCTCCGTCGATTCCGATTCCGGGGGCGGGGGCGACCCGTTCGAGCTCGAACAAGCCCGGCCGCTGGACTTCGGCCACTGGGCGGCGCACAAACTCGAAGCCCTCAGCGGCTACGCCCTGCGCCACGGCGAAGCGGTCGCGATCGGCCTGGCGCTCGACGCGACCCACGCCGAACGCACCGGGCTTTTGGATCGCGCAATCGCCGACGATATCCGCCGAACGCTCACGGCCCTGGGGTTCACGCTCTCGCACCCGGCGGTCGGCGACCCGGCCCTCCTCGACGGCCTGGACGAGTTCCGCCAGCACCTCGGCGGCCGGCTGACGGTCACGACGATCCGCGGCGTCGGCGATCCGATCGATCTGCACGAGATCGATGTCGACGTGATGCGGGCGTGTGCGGCTGAGTTCGTCGGCGGTTCGGACGCCTCGATCCTCGCGCCGGCGGTGTCGTCATGAACCTCGGACCCGCCGACCGCGACCGCCTGCTCGACCGCACGTTCCTGGAACACCGGGCGAAGCTCCTCGACCTCGCCGCCTTCCTCGACCGCTGCGAGAGGGCGTCGGCCACCGCCCCTCCCGATCGTCGGCTGACCGCGTTGCGACACGCCATCCCGCTGCTCGTTGACGGCCAACCCGACCGCGCTCGCCGCGTCCTCGAACATCTCAGCGACCCCAGCACCGCCCCACTCGAACACACTCCGCCTCACCCGGTCCACGGCGTGCCCCCGCCCGATTCCCGGACCCCGAACCCTGAACCTTGAACCCCGTGTACATCGACCCGCACATCCACATGGTCAGCCGGACGACCGACGACTACGCCCGCATGGCGGCGGCGGGTTGCGTCGCGGTGACCGAGCCGGCGTTCTGGGCGGGGTTCGACCGGTCGTCTCCCGACGGGTTCCGCGACTACTTCACGCAGCTCACCGACGTCGAACCCAAGCGGGCGGCGGCCCACGGGATCGCGCACCACGCTTGGGTTTGCATCAACCCGAAGGAGGCCGAGGACCCGGGCTTTGCGCGGGAGGTGATCGCGTTGCTGCCCGAATTCCTGGACAAACCCAACGTGCTGGGCGTCGGGGAGATCGGGCTGAACCGCAACACCAAAAACGAGCTGGCGATCCTCGAAGAACAGGTCGCGCTGGCGGTGAAACACGACCGGCTGATCCTCGTGCACACCCCGCACCTCGAAGACAAGCTCAAGGGCACCCGGCTGATCCTCGACGCGCTGCGGCGGTCCCCCGGAGTTCAACCGGAGCGCGTCTTGATCGACCACGTCGAGGAGCACACGGTGGAGCTGGTGCTGGACGCGGGTTACTGGGCCGGGATGACGCTCTATCCGGACAGCAAGTGCACGCCGGCGCGGGCGGTGGATATTGTCGAGCGTTACGGCGACGAGCGGTTCTGGGTCAACTCGGCGGGCGACTGGGGCCACAGCGACCCGCTGAGCGTGCCCAAGTTCTGCGGCGAGCTGCGCTGGCGGGGCCATACGCCTGAAGTGGTGCGGAAACTGACGTTCGACAACCCGCGGCGGTTCCTCGACCCTTCGGGGCGGTTCAGGGTGGGCCACGAAAGCACGACGTGACGAAGGAAGGCCTTGCCTTTGGGTCGGGGATCGGCTTCGTGCGTCTTCGTGGCTTCGTGGTTTAATACCCGGATGCACGACCCGCTCGGCTCCGGCACGATCCTCGGATACTGCACCAACGTGCACGCGGGAGAGTCGTTCGGCGAGATGCGGGCGAACCTGGAACGGTTTGCGTTGCCGGTGAAGCGGCGAGTCTGCGCCGACCGGCCGATGGGGGTGGGGTTGTGGTTCTCGAACCGGGCGCTGCGGGAGGTTGGCGACGGCGGGCGGGCGGCGGATCTGCGGGGCTGGCTCGAAGGCCGAGGGCTGTTGGCGTACACGCTCAACGGCTTCCCGTTCGGCGACTTCCACGAAGCGGTGGTCAAAGCGCGGGTGTATGAACCGCACTGGGCAGACGACGCTCGGCTGGAGCACACGCTAGGGCTAGCCAAGCTGTTGGCGGAGCTGCTGCCGGACGGGGCGGGGGAGGGCTCGATCTCGACTTTGCCGATCGGTTGGCCGGCGTCGTTCTGCGGAACGGCTGAGGGGTTCGAGACGCAGGCGGAACGGGCGGCAGACCGCCTCATGCGGCTGGTTCATGGGTTGGCCCGCCTGGAGTTGGACACCGGCAAGCACATCCACGTCTGTCTAGAGCCGGAGCCGGGCTGCGTGCTGGAGACGGCGGCGGGCGCAGTGGGTTTTTTCGAGCGGTATCTGCTGGGGGGGCCCGACGACGAGAGCGTGCGGTCGTACCTGCGGGTGTGCCACGACGTCTGCCACTCGGCGGTGATGTTCGAGCCGCAGGCGGACGCAGTCGAAACGTACCGCGACGCGGGGATCGGGATCGGGAAGGTGCAGCTGTCTTCGGCGCTGCGGGTGGACTTCGACGCGTCAGATACGGCGGCCCGCGAGGAGGCGAGGCGGAAGCTGGCGTCGTTCGACGAGCCGCGGTATCTGCACCAGACGTCGGTCCGGCTGGACGACGGGCGGGTGAACAGCTACGTGGACCTGGGCGACGCGCTGGCGGACCCGGCCTGGGAGGACAGGATTCACGGAGAGTGGCGGGTGCACTTCCATGTGCCGGTGTTTGCGGAGGCGATGGGGCCGCTGTCGACGACACGTCACGAGATCGGCGAGTTGCTGGGATCGCTTGGCGAAGGCGAGGTGCAGCACTTCGAAGCAGAGACGTATGCGTGGGACGTGCTGCCGAAGGCGGAGCAAGCGGATGACCTGTCGGCGGGGATCGCCGAGGAGTTAGGGTGGTTGCTCCAGGAGTTCGGCCGATGAGTCGGGCGCGGGCGTGGTTGGAACTGGGCCGGATCAGCAACCTGCCGACGGTGTGGTCGAACGTGGTGCACGGGCTGTCGGCGGCGGTGTTCGTGTCGGTGGTGTTGCCGCTGGAAGAGGTTTACGGGCTCGCTCCGGGGGCGGGGCCGACGATCACGGGCCGACACCTCGGTCAGATGCTGGACCAGGGCTTCGTGTTGCTGGTCGGGATGAGCCTGCTGTACGTCGGCGGGATGGTGCTGAACGACGTGTGCGACGCGGCGGTGGACGCGGTCGAACGGCCCGGCCGACCGATCCCGAGCGGGCGGGTGTCGAAGCGGTCGGCGTTGTTTGCGGCGTCGGCGATGCTGACCGCGGGGTGGGGGGCAACGCTGGTCTACGCGCCGGTGGTTTCGGTGTGGGCCGGGGTGTTGGTGGCGGCGGTGGTGGGGTACAACGTGACGCGTCGGTGGCCGGGCGGGAGATTCGGGGTGGCGGCGGGTTTTGTGCTGATGCCGGCGTGCCGGGGGCTGGTGGTGTGGATCGCGGCGTCGGCGGTGACGGCGGGGGTGGGGTTGGGAGACGAGTGGCTGCGGGTGCTCGGGGGGGCGGGGGCGGTGATGTGCTACACGCTGATCGTGTCGCTGGTGGCGTGGGGCGAGGCCAACCCGGGGACGCCGACGCTGGCGAAGCTGGTGCGGTGGGTGGGGGTGATGATCGCGTTGATGCCGGTGGTGGACGCGTTGTTTGTGTGGCGGTACGGGATGGTGCCGATGGCCGTTTTTTGTTTGGGGTGCGCGGCGTTGAGCTTGGCGGGGCAGCGGTTTGTGGCGGGGAGCTAGGGGTGGGTAGGTTGGAGCGATGCGGATGCGGCCGGTTGCGGTGTTGAACGTGGTGGGGCTGACGCCGGGGTTGCTGGAGCACGCGCCGCGGTTGCGGGCGTATGCGGAGGCGGTGGGCGGGGCGACGCCGCTGCGGCCGGTGTTCCCGGCGGTGACGTGCAGCGTGCAGGCGTCGATGCTGACGGGCCTGCCCCCGGCCCCGGAAGATGGCCCCGGGGGTTCCAGGGGGCATGGGGTCGTGGGCAACGGGTGGTACGACCGCGAGACGGCGGAGGTCCGGTTCTGGCAGCGCGGCGACGGGCTGGTCCGCGGCGAGAAGGTCTGGGAAACGGCGAAGAAGCGAGACCCCGACTTCACCTGCGCGAACCTGTTCTGGTGGCACAACACGTACTCGGCGTGCGACGTGACCGTCCAAGCCCGGCCGATCTACAAAGCCGACGGGCGGAAGATCCCGGACTGTTACTCGAACCTGCCCGGCTTGCGAGATGCCTTGCAGGACGAGTTGGGGCGGTTCCCGTTGTTTCGTTTCTGGGGGCCGATGGCCGACATCACTTCGTCGTCGTGGATCGCGGAGGCGGCGAAGAGGGTCTGGGAAGCCCACACCCCGACGCTCAGCCTCGTGTACCTGCCGCATCTGGACTATGGCCTGCAGAAACTCGGGCCCGAGCACGGCGACATCCCGCGGCACGTCGCGGATATCGACCGGGTGGTTGGCGGTCTGTTGGACTTCTACCGAGAGCGATCGGTGCGGGTCGTGGTGGTGAGCGAGTACGGCATTGAGCCGACGCTCGACGACGGGCGGGGCGGGGCGATCTTCGTCAACCGCACGCTGCGAGACGCGGGGTTGCTGCGGGTGCGGATCGAGGACGGGCTGGAGGTGTTGGACCCCGGGGCGTGTCGGGCGTTCGCGGTGGCGGACCATCAGGCGGCGCACGTTTATCACACTCCCGGAATCGAAATTCCGGGGATACCGGGTTGCACCAAAGTTGAACTCGGCCACAAGCGGGCGGGAGATACGGTGCTGATGGCCGATGCGGGGCGTTGGTTCACCTACGACTACTGGCCAACGGACCGTCCCGATATGGCGCCGGATTTTGCTCGTACCGTGGACATCCACCGCAAGCCGGGATATGACCCAAGGGAGCTGTTTTCGTCGGCGGGCAAGGGCCGAATCGCATGGAAGTTGCTACGAAAGAAGCTGGGGTTTCGGCAGTTGATGGACGTGATTCCGCTGGACACGTCGCTCGTCAAGGGGACGCATGGACGGATCGACCTGCCGACCGAACGCGGTCCGTTGCTGATCGGAGCCGGCGGCCGGGACAAGCCGATGGCGTGTACCGGGGTGCGTCGTATGATCCTTGACCTACTCGAAGGATGACGCACGAGAAGTCCTCTTACCGAATCGTTGGGACTTATGCGACACGCGACCTACGAGATGTATTCGGATGACATCCGAGACACGATGCTGCGGGCCAATCGGGAAGCAAAGCGTCGGGGGCACACGCTCATCGGGACGCATCACGTCCTTATCGGGATGTGGCTCGAGCCGACGGGGTTGGCGGGGATGGTGCTCCGCCGATGCGTGTCCGAACCGGGGCATGCGATCCGCCAAATCCGCCGGCTTTCGCCGCCCCGACGTTGGCGATGGCTTCGGGGCAAGCTGACCATGTCGGACGGTTTGCAGCGTGTCGTTGACCTCGCGGTTGAGTACGCCCAAGATCAGAATCACGCTTCGGTGGGCACGGGTGGCGTACTGCTGGCCATGTTGCAGCACGACTCCGCGACCCGTGATCTTCTAGGACAAGTGGTGTATGAAATCGATGCATTACAAGCCACACTTACACGCCATCTTCGCGAGATGATGGTGGAAGCCCCCGGGGAGCCTGTCTTGCTCGATGCGCCGGGGCTGGGCGACAAGGAAGGGACACTATGACCCGGGCGTTCCCCCGGCACCCGAGGTGGCGGTGGTCGCGACACCTGGCGCTGCCGATGCTGCTGTGCTGGGCGGCGACGCCGGTTGCGTTCAACGGGGCTCCCGGCATCGGGCGGTCGTGGTGGGTGGCGTTTGGGTTGTTGGTGGTGTCGCTGGGGTTGTTGGCGTGGTACGTGTGGGCGGCGGTGTTGAACTACCGGCACACGCTGGCGGTGCTGGGGCGGGGGCGGTGTTTGGACTGCGGGTATGAGTTGTGGGGGACGGTGCGGGCGGGGCGGACGGAGTGCCCGGAGTGCGGGCGGGGGATCGGGTCGGCGATGGCGCGGCGGATGTTGCTGCGGGATGAGGCGGAGAAAGTGGGAAGAGATGAAGGGTGAAGCCCTCGGGACGCTTCGCGTCACCCGCTAAACGGGAACGGCGGACGCCTGGCGAGGGGGAGTTGGCGGCGGCGGACGGCGCGGAGCGGGGAGACGGACAGCCAGCGGGTGCGGCGGCGCTGCTCGGTGAGGACGACGCGGCGGGCGAGCGCGGGGTCCTGCTCGAAGCAGCGGCGGACCTTGGTGGGGTGGTTGCACTGGCTCGAGCGGTGCAGGAGGACGACGCGGCGGGGGTTGCCGTGGGGCGAGAGGTCGGCGATGCGGCGGACGGCGGCGAGGGCCTGGTCGTTGGAGAGGTGGCCCGAGTCGGAGAGGTTGCGGCGGTTGACCCAGGCGGGGCGGGACGAGAACGTGGTCATGCGTTCGTCGTAGTTGGCTTCGAGGCAGAGCAGGTCGACGCCGGCGAGGTGGCGGCAGAGGGCCTCGGGGGCGTGGCCGAGGTCGGTGGCGTAGCCGACGGCGGCGTCGGGGGTGTCGAAACGGTAGCCGACGGTGCCCTGGCGGTCGTGCTGGAGCCGGATCGTCGAGACGCGGAGGCCGGGCCACGGCTCGAACGGTGCGTCGTCGAACGGCTCGACGAGCCCGGCGTCGAACAGCCGCTGGTTGTTCTGCACCCGGCGGAGATCGGGCAGGTGCCAGCGGTGACAGTGCAGCGGGATCGAGAGGTCGAGCAGGACGTTGACCCAGCTCTTGCGGAAGTGGTCGGTGTCGAAGTGGGTGACGCAGACGGCGTCGAGCTCGGCGAGGGTGAGGCCCGCCTGAGCGAGGCGCTGGGCGGTCGTGCGTGGGCCGAAGCCGGCGTCGATGAGCAGGTGGCGATCGTGAGTCGCGGCCCCGCCGTGCCCGGGATGGCGGTTCGAGTTCCGGGGGCGGTGGGCGAGGACGGTGGCGTTGCCGCCCGAACCCGAGCCGAGGACGCAGAGCCGCAGCGGCGACGACTCCACGGCCACGCCCGCGGCCCGGTGTCGCACCGGCACCGGAGTGTCGGCCGCCCCGGGCGATGCGTCCGGCCAAAGGGACCGCTGGGCTTGAACGGGTGTCGCCGGGTCGGCGGCAGGAGGCGTCGAATCCGTTCGTCGCATCGGGAGAGTGTACCTCCGCCCCGGCGGCCGGCACCGATCTTGCCCAGACGTCACCGCCGGCATGCCTCGCCTTTTCGGCGGCGACTTTGCGGGCTGTGACGGCGGCGACACGGGCTAATCCGCCTCAACGGCCGCTTGAGATGGCCCTCGGGTCGTCGAGTCTGCATGTTACTCCAGCCTGTTTTGACGCCGATCTACCGGGTCGGCTCCCGCTCGTCCCCCGCCATGATTCGCTCCACCCCCCACCCCCCTCTCGGTTACACCGCCGCGGTCCGCCTGGCCTCTTGGACACTGGCCGTTGCGGGCGCCGCGGTCATCGCCGGCTGTTCGTCGAAGACGCCGCCCCGATCCAGCGTGTCACCCACCTATTCGTACCTCCAGGACGCCGAAGCCGTGGCCGAGGTCGAGATGTGGCCTCAGCCACTCACGACCAACACGAGGCTCACCGCGGCCCAGACCGTAGATCTCGAAGACCCCTGAACCCGTCGCCGATCGGCGGATCCCCCCCCTCTGCCCCCCACCACAGGGGCTCCCCGAGCCCCTGGCCGGCGGTCGCGAAAGCGGCCGTCGGCTTTTTTCGTTGTCCATCCATCGGCCAACCCTTCCCCGCGGTGAGTTCAAAGAGGCCCGTCCGCCAGCGACGATGGCCGGTTCGTTGGGTCTTGCGAATGTTCCGGTGGGGGACAGGACGTGACCCAGCGCCTCACACTTGCGTGACGTAACATCCCGCCATGCACATCAGATCATCCCACCTGCTCGCGCTTTGTTGTTGCGGCATGTTCACGGCGTGTGTACCACTCCAGAACTTCAACCCCCAGCCCTCGGACTACCTCCAAACCATTCCGCTTGATGACGGGTCCGGACACGCATACGACCTGGCGGTTATCGAGTTCGACGACTACGGCGGTCTCTGGGACATCCAGCAACTCGAAGACACCCTCGACCTCATCCGCCAGAGGAACGAGGAATCCCGCAACGGGGTCCTGGTCAACGTCTACATCCACGGGTGGACCCACGACGCGGAACCGGACCGGCCGAAGGGCAACCTCGCTCAGTTCCGCGAGACGCTGCGACGGATCAAACAACAAACCCTCGCGGAAGGCCCCGGGTCGCCGGATCGCGTGGTGGGGGTCTACGTCGGTTGGCGTGGGGCGACGACCCGCCTCCCGCTGTTGCGAGAGCTCTCCTTCTACGACCGCCGGCAGGCGGCCGAGCGGATGACGACGCACGACATGCGTGAAACCCTGATCCGCATCACCGCCACGACCAAGGAGAAGAAGGGCTCGAAGTGTCTGCAGGTCGGGCACTCGATGGGCGGGCTGATCCTGGGCGAGACGATGTCGGACACGGTGGCCGTGCTCGCGATCCTGGCCGAGGGCAGCGACATCCCGGCCGATGCGGACCTCGTGCTGCTGGTGAATCCGGCGCGAGACGGCCTGGCGGCCAAGCAGTTCATCGACTTCCTGAAGCGGACCCGGATCACGACGGAGCTCCGCGACCCCCAGGGCCGGGTGCTCCCGGACCGCGGGCCGTTGATCGTCTCGATCACGTCGGAGGCCGACGCGGCGACCGGGACGGTCTACCCTCTGGGCCGAGGCGCGGCGACGCTCAACGCCGCGTTCCGCAAAGACCACGCCGAGGGCGAGCCCAGCCAGCGACACCTGGTGACCCACACCGAGGGGCACATCCCGTTCCTCGTCAGCCACACCGCCCGGCTCGACGACGCGGGACGGGTCGTGCTGGAGGAGGTGCCCGGCCGGTACAACGACACGCCGTTCTGGATCGTGAGCACGACCCAAGACATCATGAAAGACCACGGCGACCTGGAGAACCCCAACTTCGGCGAACTCGTCAGCCAGATCGTCAACCTCAACGCGATCTACAACGCCGAGGCCACCAAGTGGATCGTGCGCGACGATTCGGGGGATTGACGGATGGGGCCTCGCTGACGTGGCTGTCTTGGCTATTTTCCCTACACCTCGTGCCTCACACACCGCGTGCAACGGAGTCTTGAGAATCGATGCGGACCTTGGTTGTTCCCGACTTCATCGCCGTGACCATCGGCATCGTCGTCTTTTTGTGGGCGCGTTCCTCACCCGTAGGATCGCGTTTCTGCGCAACTACAACATCCCCGAGCCGGTCTCCGGCGGGCTGGCGGCGGTGCTGAGCGCCGGCTTCGCGGGGTTCTCGCTCGGGGCAACTCCCACCGCGATCGCCAACATGTCCTCGGTCTCCAAACGCTACGGGCCGGCCCCGCTCGCATTCATCTTGCTGCCGTTGGTCTCTGCATTCTTCGTGGACCTCATCAACGCGGTGTTGATTCAGCTCTTTGTGTCGTGGTGACAAATAAAATACGTTCGATCTGACCCGCAACACGCGATACCTCGGAGTCCTTTGATGGCAATCACAAAAGATGGGTTCATGGTTTCCGTACTCGCCTGGATTCTGGGTTTGGTGTTGAGTTCAGCGGGCTGCGGATCGGTCAGCCGGACCGTCGACCGGGACTACGGCGCGACGGTTTCGCTCGAAGGTTTGGAAGAGGACCTCGGCGAGCGGCCGTCTCTGGTCTTTCGTCGGCCCGGCGCTCCGGGGCTGGCCGCTTACGACCGGTTTATTGTCGGGCCCGTGGTCGTCGACTACCGGGACGCCGAGATGGTGGACCTGCCGATCGAAGAGGTGAATCGGATCGAAGACACGCTCGAGTCGGCCGTCGTCCGCGAGCTGCGGGGAGCGGGCTACGAGGTCGGGACGAAGGTGACGCCGGGCACGCTGCGGATGTCGTTCGCGGTGTCGGGTTTTTCGGCTCCGAAAGAGGGCGGAGCGTTGAACATGGCGGCGCTGGCCGGCGGGGCCGTGATTGGTGCGCCCGGGGTCTCGATCAGCGTCGGCTAGGTCACGGTCGAGGCGGTATTCCGGGACGCGTTTGAGCAGCGGATCGACGCGGTCGTGATCGACCGTTCGACGGGGAGCCGGCTGTTCAAGGACAAGCCCTGGTCGACCTGGGCCGACGTCGAGAGCGCATTCGATCAGTGGGCGGTCGGGATCCGCGAAGCGGTCGACGAGGCCCACGGCCGGGGCGGCTGAACCGCGGGCCGCGGGCGTGGATCAGGCGGCGTCGGCAGACGTTTCTGCGGGTTCCGGGGCTTCCGGGGGTTCGGGAGACCAGCCGCCGCCGAGCGACTTGTAGAGGCGGATGAGGTTGCCGACGATGAGCCCCTCGCTCTGGGCGAGGGCGTCCTGGCTGTCCAGCAGGGTGCGCTGGGCGTCGAGCACGGCGAGGAAGTCGGTTTCGCCGGCCTCGTAGCGGGCCCGGGCGGCGTCGGCGGCGCGGGCGGCCGAGGCCTCGGCGGACTGCAGCGAGACGTAGCGGATCTGTTCCTGCACGTAGGCGGTCACGGCGTTCTCGACGTCTTCGAGCGCGGTCAGGATCGACCGCTCGTACTCGACGAGCGCTTGTTCCTGCAGGGCGTCTTGGACTTCGACCTGCTGGCGGAGGCGTCCGCCGTCGTAGATCGTCCACTGGGCCCGCGGGCCCACCGAAAAGACCAGGTTCGCCGCGTCGAACAGCGAGGAGGTCGAGGGGGCCTGGAGCCCGATCGTGCCGTTGAGCGTGAACTTGGGGTACAGCTCGGCGAGCGCCACGCCGACGCGGGCCGACTGGGCGGCGAGCTGCCGTTCGGCCCGGCGCACGTCCGGCCGACGCCGCAGCACCTCGGCCGGCACGCCCACCGCCACCGTCACCGGCGGCACGGGCAACGCCTCGGGCTCGCCGAGGTAGGTGTCCAGCACGCCGGGGTTTTCGCCCACCAACACCGCGAGCCGGTTGAGCACCTGTTCGATCTGTTGTTCGAGCGTCGGCAGCACGGCCCGGGTCGTTTCGACGTTGGCCCGAGCCCGGTCGACGTCGAGCGGGCTGGCCTCGCCGAGGCGTTCCTGCGCCTCGGCGATCCGCAGGCTCTCTTGTTGGAGTTCGAGGTTGCTCTGGGTCACGAGCCGCTGCTGCTGGAGCGTGCGCAGCTCGGCGTAGTTCACCGCGACCTCGGCGAGGACGGAGACGAGCACGTCGCGGCGGTTTTCCTCGGTGGCCTGCAGCTCGGCCTCGGCGGCCTCGACCCCGCGGGCGATCCGGCCGAACAGGTCGAGTTCCCAGCTCGCGTCGAGCCCGGCCGAGTAGAGCGAGGTCGTGTCGCGGTTCTGGCGGGAGCTCTGGGCGCCGGCGGAGAGCCCGATCTGCGGGGCCCCCTCGGCCGCGGCGATCTTTCGTTCGGCGCGGGCCTGACGCAGCTGGGCCGAGGCGGCGCGGAGGTCGAGGTTGGCGTCGGTGGCCCGCCCGATCAGGTCGGTCAGCTTGGCGTCGTCGAGCGTGGTCCACCAGGACGCGAGCACCTCGGGGTCCAGCGGCTGGCGGACGACCGAGGCGTCGACCCGGGCTTCCCACTCGTCGAGCGGGCCGGCCTGCGTGGTCGCCGGCGGGACGTAGTCCTCGCCGACGGTGCAGCCGTTGAGCACGGCCACGGCGGCAACGGACGCCAGGCAGAACCTCGGGACGGTGATTCGGCGGGCGGGTTTCATGAGCGTCTTCCTGGCTGAGGTCAGCTTGTCGCCGGCGGTGGCGTGGCCGGGGCGGGTGGGGCGGGCGATGTTTTAGTGTGTCGGCCGCCGCGGAACATGAGGCTGTAGACCACGGGAACAAAGCCGAGCGTGAGGACGCTGCCGACGCCGAGGCCGCACATGATGACGATCGCCATGCCGTACCAGAACTCGCCGCCGAAGAGGGCCAGCGGGACGAGCCCAACGACCGTGGTGACCGTGGTCATGATGATCGGCCGGGCGCGGGCGAGGCAGGCCACAACCACGGCGTCGTTAACGGGGTGGCCCTCGCCGCGGGCCTCGTCGACGCGCTCGATCAGCACGATGCCGTTGTTGACGATGATGCCCGCCAGGCTGAACAGGCCGAGCATGGCGGTGAAATCGAAGAAGCCGTCGAAGAGCAGCAGCCCGTAGTTGGCCCCGATAAGCACCAGCGGGATCGTCAGGAGGATCGCCGCGGGCCGACGGAACGAGTTGAACTGCAGCACCAGCAGCAGCACGATCACGAAGACGGCGTGCGGGGCGAACCGGAACAGGTTCCGGTTCGACTCGGCCGAGTCGCGGATCTCCCCGGCGACCTCGAGGGTGTAGCCCCGTGGCAGGTCGATCGCGCCGAGGGCGGGCTGCATGGCCGCGAACAGCTCACCCGAGGTCATCTCCGGGTGCTTCGCGGCGACGGTCAGCACCCGCCGCTGATCGACCCGCTTGATCTTGCTCGGCTCGACCACGCCGCGGAAGTCGGCCACCTGAATCAGCGGCACCGGCACGCCGCGGGACGACGACATCACCTCGACGCTGCGCACCCGGTCGAGGTCGGAGCGGTCCTCGGCGTTGGCCCGGAACGAGACCGGGATGATCAACTCGCCCTCCCGGTAGTCGGTCACCGCCACGCCGTCGAACGTCGCCGACAACGCCGTCGCGATGTCCGTGCTGGTCACCCCCGCCCGGCGGGCCCGCTCCTGGTCGATCTCGACCCGCAGCTTGAGGACCGGGTTCTCCCAGTCGTTGCGGATCGACTGCGCCCCCGGAATAGTGTGAAATGCGGCGGCGACCTGATTGCCTACTCGACGGATCACGTCGATGTCCGGCCCGGCGACCTCGAACTTCACCGTGCCCAGCGGCTCGTTGCCGAGGAACAACAGGTCGCTGCGGCCGACGGCTTCGGGCATCGCCTCGACCAGGAAACGATCGACCCGCGGCATGACCGCGTCGATGTCTTCGGGCTGCTCGGTGTTGACGACCAGGAAGGCCTTGTTGGGCTGCGGGTCGTTGGGGCTCAGCGAGAGAAAAAACCGCGGCCCGCCGGCCCCGACGTAGGCCAGCACGCCGGCGACTTCGGGGTTGGTGCTCTCGTCCTGCAGGAACGCGGTGAGCCGATCGGTCGCCGCGGTGGTGTCGTCCACGGTCGAGCCGGCGGGCAGGTCGACGTAGACCGTGAACTGGTTTCGCTCGGACGGGCCCAGCGACCGCTGCTTGATGAACTGGAAGACGAACATACTGCTGAGCAGCAGCAAGACCATCACCGCCACGAACGGCAGGCGGAACCGCAGCAGCCGGGTGAGCACCGAGCGGTAGAGCCGGTAGGGCCACGCCGTGTACGGGTCGTCTCCGGTGGCCACCTGGGTCGTGGCCTTGGGCGGCTGCTTCGGCAAGAACCAGTAGCAGAACGCCGGGACGATCGAGATCGCGATGAGCCACGACGTGAGCAGCGCGATCGTCAGCACCTGCCCCAGCGCCCGCAGGAACTCGCCCGAGCCGCCCTGGATCAGCACCAGCGGCATGAACGCCGCCACCGTCGTCAGCGAGCTGGTCAAGAGCGGCACCGCCAGCGTCTTCGGCGTGGCGTACACCGCGTCGAGCCGATCCATCCCCTCGTCGATCCGCTTCTTGATGTCCTCGGCGATGACGACGCCGTTGTCCACCAGCAGCCCGAGCGCAACGATAATCGCGGCGATCGAGATCCGGTGCAGCTCGATCCCGACGATCGACATGCCGATCAGTGTCAGCATCATCGTCAACGGCACCATCGCCCCGACGATCAGCCCGGTCCGCAGACCCAACGCCAGCATCACCACGAACAGCACCACCGCCACCGTCTGCAGCAGGTTCACCGTCGCGCTCTTCACCGACGCCTGCACCAGGTCCGGCTGGAAGATCGCGACGTCCAGGTCCATACCCAGCGGCAGCGACCGGCGGATCGGTGTCAGGGCGCCACGGACCTGCCGGCCCAGCTCGACCACGTTGGACTTCTCGACCATCGAGAGTCCCAGCACGATCGCGGGCTTGCCGTCGTAAAACGCCGGGGCGTTGGCGGGCTCTTCGTAGCCGCGGCGGACCGTGGCGAGGTCTTCGAGGTAGACCAACTGGCCGTCTTGGGTCTCGATCGCCACCTGGCGGATGTCTTGCACCGAGGCGAAGTCGCCCGACGGCTCGACCGTGATGTTCTGGCCGTCGGCGTCGACCGTGCCGCCGGGGAGCACGATGTTCTGCTGCCGCAGGGTGGTGGCGATCTGCTGCGGGTCGAGGCCGAACTGCAGCAGGAACGCCGCGTCGAACTCGATCCAGATGCGTTCTTCCTGCACGCCGTAGAGGTCCACGCGGCCGACCAGCGGCAGCTTGCTGAGCTCGTCGCGGACGTCGCGGGCGGCGGCGTGGAGGTCGGCCATCGAGAACGCCTCGCCGGTGAGGGCGAGGGTGATCACCGCGACCTGGCCGTAGTCGTCGTTCACCGTCGGCCCGAACGCGCCCTCGGGCAGGCTCGGGGCCAGGTCGTCCATCTTGTTGCGCACGTCGGCCCAGATCGGGTCCATGTCCGTGTACCGGTCGGCCACCTGCGGCGTCACGATCGACAGCCCGGTCATCGACAGCGACTTGATCTCGTCGATCTCAGAGATCTCTTTGAGCTCGTACTCGATCGGCTTGGTGACCAGCTGCTCGATCCGTTCGGGCGACAGGCCCGGGGCCTGCACCACGACCTGGGCCGAGCGGATCACGACCTCCGGGTCTTCCTGCCGCGGCTGGCTGGCGAAGACCCCGAGGCCGCCCACGACGGTGGCGAAAATCAGCAGCCAGGTGAACCGGCTGTGGTCGATCGCGAACCCGGCAAACCCGCTCATCCCCCCGCTCCCGGAAGTCGCCCCGGAATGTCTCCCGCCCGCGGCGTCCAGGCCTCGGCCGCCATGCCGTCCCGCAGGAACGCCACACCCGCACTCACGACCAGGTCCCCCCGCTCCAAGCCCCCGAAGACCTCGACGTCGTTGCCGCGGAGATCGCCGACGCGGACCCACCGCACTTCGACCCGCTTCCGGTCGGGGTCGAGCAGATAGACCGGAGCGTGCTTGCCGGTCCGCCCCGGGGCGGCCGTGTCTTTCGAGTCCGGGTTGCCTTCGGTCACCCCCAGCGCGATCGCGCTGATCGGGACGAGGTAAGCCGTTTGCCCGTCGAGGTAGTCGGCGAAGTTAAACGTGACGGTCGCGGTCATGCCCGCCAGCAGTTCGACTTCGGGGTCGTCGAGCAGCACCGTGACCTCGAACGCGTTCCCGACCCCGGTCTCGGCCCCGATGGACGTCACCCGACCCGTGGCGACCACGCCGTCGAGCGTCGGGAAACGGACGCGGACCGACTGGCCGTAGTCCAGGTTACGGATCAGGGTCTCGGGCACCAGGACGTCGACCTTGCGGATACCCGCGGATTGAATGATCGCCGCCTCGTCGTTGGCTCCGACCTCCTGGAAGGTGTCGATCGGCATCTCGACGACCCGCCCGGTGAGCGGCGCCGTGAGCCGGGTCTTGCCGAGGTCCAGCTCCGCCTGCCGCAGCTGCTGACGGGCCCGGTCCAATTCACTCTCGGCGTTCTCGAAGTTTGTGCGGGCCGTATCGACTTCTTTCTCGGCCGTCGCCCGCTGGGCGAACAGGTCACGCTGACGCTCGAACACGCTCCGGGCTTCCACCAGCCGGGCGCGAGCCGCGTTGACCGCCGCCCGCGCTTCCTCGACCCGCAGCGTGAACGGCTCGTCGTCCAGCCGCGCCAAGAGCTGCCCCTCCACGACCGCCTCCCCGGTCGACGGCAGCACCTCGAGCACTCGCCCGGCCACCCCGAACGCCAACGACGAACGCTCCGCCGCCTTCACCTGCCCCGAAATCGTCCGCGACTGCCCCGTCGCTTCGACGCCAACCTCGAAGACCTTGACCCGCGGCACGGCTTCCGCCTGGCCGGACTCTGAGTCCGAACAACCCGCCGAGCCGATGACTAAGGCGACCCCGAGGCAGCCCCAAAACACATTGCCGACCCGACGTTTACCCATGAAAAATGTCCTACACAACCTGAACCGGGCTTCGGCCCGACACCGATGATTGCAACCTGGATTTTCGCGCCGACGCAAATAAACGTCAACCGCGACCGTTTCACCGCGCGGCGCCGACGGACGGCCTGCGGTGGTTGCCGGCCCCCGTCGTCGGCACACGCCGCATCGACTCGATCGGTACCGCCGTGGCGACCCCTTCCCGGGGTGTTTCCGCCGACCGCTTGGCCGTTGCCAAAAGCACGACCAGGCCCCTGCGCCGGTCTCAAATCATCCGGGCCGTCACCGAAAAAACCGGACGCTTGCTGCCGGTTTCTGGGGCTCGATGTTCTGGATTGTTCCCGGCGTTTCGAGAAAGCCCTCACGGATGATCTTCGCGAGGCGGCCGGCTTTTTGAGTGAATCTTCAGCGTTATTCTGAAGCAGACCCCCGGAATCCATCGGCTATTTTTACACGCCGCTCGCCGCCGCGGCCCCGACGGGTTTGAGGCCCCGCCCCCCCACCGTTACACTCCCGCCGCGCAAGCCCTCACCACCCCACGAGACCCCACCATGAGCTTTGAGATCGACATCGTCCACGGCCGACAGGTCCTCGACTCCCGCGGCAACCCCACCGTCGAGGTCGAGGTCCACCTCGCCGACGGCACGCACGGCTCGGCCATGGTCCCCTCCGGGGCGTCCACCGGCGAAAACGAAGCCGTCGAGCTCCGCGACGGCGACGCCGACGTCTACCTCGGTAAGGGCGTCACCAAGGCCGTGGACAACGTCAACCTCGAGATCGCCCCCGAGCTCATGGGCCTCGACGCCCGCGACCAAGAACACGTCGACCGCGTCATGCTCGAGCTCGACGGCACGCCCAACAAGTCCAAGCTCGGCGCCAACGCGATCCTGGGCGTCTCCATGGCCGTCGCCCACGCCGCCGCCGAGGCCTCGGGCCTGCCGCTCTACCGCTACCTCGGCGGCAGCGGCGCCAAGGTCCTGCCCGTGCCCATGCTCAACATCCTCAACGGCGGCAAGCACGCCGACAACACCGTGGACTTTCAGGAGTTCATGGTTCAGCCCTGGGGCTTCGACAACTTCGCCGACGCGATGCACGCCGGCGTCAAGATCTACCACGCCCTCAAGTCCGTCCTCAAGAAGAACAACCTCTCCACCGCCGTCGGCGACGAGGGCGGCTTCGCCCCGGACCTCAAGTCCAACGAGGACGCCCTGAAGTTCATCGAAGAGGCCGTCGACAAGGCCGGGTACAAGTGGGGCGAAGAGATCTTCGTGGCCCTCGACCCCGCGACGTCCGAGCTGTGGAACGAAGCCGAGAAGGACGGCAAGGAGGGCTACAAATTCTTCTCCAGCTCGCAGGAGATCATCAGCTCCACCGAGATGGCCGACTACTGGGCCGACTGGTGCAAGAAGTACCCCATCCGCTCGATCGAAGACGGCCTCGCCGAGAACGACTGGGCCGGCTGGAAGACGCTCACCGACAAGCTCGGCGACACCGTCCAGCTCGTCGGCGACGACCTGTTCGTCACCAACAAAGACTTCCTCCAGCGCGGCATCGACGAGGGCTGCGGCAACTCGATCCTCGTCAAGGTCAACCAGATCGGCACGCTGTCCGAGACCTTCGACGCCGTCGGCCTGGCGATGCGTAACAAGTACTCGGCCGTCCTCAGCCACCGCTCGGGCGAGACCGAGGACGCGACCATCGCCGACCTCGCCGTCGCCACCAACTGCGGCCAGATCAAGACCGGCGCCCCCTGCCGTAGCGACCGCAACGCCAAGTACAACCAGCTCATCCGCATCGCCGAGGAACTCGGCGATAACGCCGTCTACGGCGGCACGACGTGGACCAAAGGCTGACGACGGGGATCGGCTTACGCTTGGCCGTCCCGCGTAGGTCGATTAAGCTCGTCCGATGCGTTGGATCACGCTCTGCGTCGTTCTGATTTCGGTCAGCGCTCAAGCGGAAACGCTCGAACAGGAGTTCGATCGGCTGCGCCAGGAAGCGGAACTCCCCGCGGTCGCGACGCTCAGGATCGCGGACGGGCAGCATAGCGATCACTACGCTCTGGGCCACCGCGCCGCCAACCAACCGCAACTCGTCGGGTTGGACGACCGCTGGCACCTGGGGTCCTGCACCAAGGCGATGACTGCCACGCTGATCGCCACCCTCGTGGCGGACGGCCAGTTGGACTGGGACGCTACGATCCCGCAGGCCCTGGCGGGCTTGGACATCGATCCGGCGTACGCCGACGTGACGATCGCCGAGTTGCTCCGCATGCGGGCCGGCACCCCGGCGAACGGGCCGATCCTGATCTTCACGATGGCCGAGCGTGGCGGAGCACTCGACGCGTCCGAGGCACGCAGACGTTACGTCGCAGAGCTGCTCAGCACTCCACCGGATAAATGGAATGACGCGTCTTCCGGGCGCGGCCAACACCACTACTCGAACGCCGCGTACGTCATCGCCGGGCATTGCGCTGAGGTGATTACCGGCCGGTCGTGGGAAGACCTGATGCGGTCCAGGCTCTTCGAGCCCCTGCATATGAACCACGCCGACTTCGGTCCCCCGCCCGCTACGCAGCCCGACCAACCCACGCCCCTCCAGCCCCTCGGCCACCTGCCCAAAGGCTCGCCCGTGCCGCCGGGGCCGTACGCCGACAACCCCCAACTCCTCGGCCCCGCCGGCACCGTCCACACCTCGATCGCCGGCTGGGCCGCTTTCATTCAATGCCACCTCGACGGCCCCTCCCGCCCGCCGGGCCAACGAGACGCCCTCGGCCTCACCGCCGAGCACTACCGAACCCTCCACGATCCGGGGCCGTTGGATGTCGGTAGCGGAGACGACCCCGTCGGTTATGCCATGGGTTGGCTGGTCCTCCGCCGACACTGGGCGGGGCCGGACGGCGGGCCCGGTCTCGCACTCAGCCACGGCGGCAGCAACACGCTCTGGTACGCCGTCACTTGGCTCGCCCCGCAGCGCCGCCTCGCCGCGCTGGCCGCGACCAACACCGGACGCCCCACCGCACCCGGCACCCTGGACCTGATCGCCTACCGACTGCTTACCCGGCCCGATTGAAGCTTACCCTCGACAATGAAGTCATCAGACAGCCGCACGAAGAAGACCAAACGCCGAAAAACGGTGTGCCTGTTCAGCCCTCGAACCACGCCGCCGGTAACGCGTCACGCTCGGCCGCCAGCAACTCGTCGATCAACGCATCGGTATCGCCCACCGAGTAGCTCAGCGGATCGGTCAGTAAAGCCCGACGCAACAGGGAACGGTCGGTGTGGTGCGCCGCGGCGACGGTCAGTTCGTGGGTATCGAGCACCTGCTCGCAGAGCCCGCGTACACCCCGCGGCATGGCCGGGTAGGCCCGCGGGCGGGGCCCGTCCATGTCGACGTCGCAGAGCAGCTCGAGATACGCGTCGTCGTCCATGTTCGGCACCGCCCCCCAGTTCATCGTGTTGAGGTGCATCGGCTTACCCAGGCCGGCCCACATGTTCTCGATCAGGTCGGTCGCCGGGTCGGGGCCAAACTCGGTATCGAATTCCGCGATATCGACACGGCCCGCGACGTAGTCGTCGACCCTCTGCCAAACTTCGGCG
>JBCBSA010000004.1:0-23616 GCA_039819425.1 Planctomycetota bacterium | reverse complement strand
CCGCGTCCGCCCCCGCCCGCAGCCCACCCACCATCTGGTACACAAAATCCGACAGCGGCCCGCGGTACGGCACCCGTCCCTCCACCCCCTCGGGCACCAGCTTGTCCCGCTTCGACACCCCCTTCTGGCTGTACCGGTCCGCCGAGCCCGCCAGCATCGCGCCCTGCGAGCCCATGCCCCGGTACGTCTTGTAGCGCCGGCCGTGGTGGATCACCAGGTCCCCCGGCGACTCGTCCAGCCCCGCGAACAACGACCCCAGCATCACGATCGACGCCCCCGCCGCCAACGCCTTGGTGATGTCGCCCGAGTGCCGGATCCCTCCGTCGGCGATCACGGGGATGTCTTCTTCGTCCGCTGCCCGACACGCATTGAAGATCGCCGTTACCTGCGGCACCCCCACGCCCGAGACGATCCGCGTCGTGCAGATCGACCCCGGCCCGATCCCCACCTTCACCGCGTCCGCCCCCGCCTCGATCAGCGCCCGCGCCCCCGCTTCCGTCGCCACGTTCCCCGCGATCACGTCGATCGCGTACCGCGCTTTGATCGCCCGCACCGTGTCCGCCACGTTCGTCGAGTGCCCGTGCGCCGAGTCCACCACGATCACGTCCACCTCGGCCCCGATCAGCGCGTCCACCCGGTCCAGCTGGTGCACGCCCACCGCCGCCCCCACCCGCAGCCGACCCCGCTCGTCCCGGCACGCCAGCGGGAACGCGTCCTGCTTGGCGATGTCCCCCATCGTGATCAGCCCCGTCAGCCGGCCCGCGTCGTCGACCAGCAGCAGCTTCTCGACCTTGTTCGCGTTCAGGATCGCCTCGGCTTTGTCCAGCGTCGTTTCCGGCGCCCCCGTCACCAGCCGGTCCTTCGTCATCACCTGGTGCAGCGGCGTCGCGTCGTCGGCCAGAAACATCATGTCCCGCCGCGTCACGATCCCCACCACCACGCCCCCGGACGTCCCGTCGTCCGTGATCGGCACCCCGGAGATTTTTTGGGTTTCCATCAAGCGGCGGACCTCACCCGCGGGTGCTTCCGGGGGTAGCGTCACCGGGTCGGTGATGACCCCGTTCGCCGACCGCTTGACCTTGACGACTTCCCGCACCTGGTCCTCGACGGAAAGGTTCTTGTGCACGACCCCGAGCCCGCCCTCTTGGGCCAGCGCGATCGCCAGCGCCGCCTCCGTCACCGTGTCCATCGGCGACGACAGCACCGGGATATTCAGCCGGATATTCCGGGTCAGCCGCGAAGACGTGTCGGTCTGGGTCGGGATGACGTCGCTCTGCGCCGGCAGCAGCAGTACGTCGTCGAAAGTGATTCCGTCGTGAACGATCTTGGGTTCCATGTCGGATTATCGCGGCCCCGCCTCGTCGCCGTCAACCACGCCCCGCCTCCGCTCATGTTTTTTTCTTGGAAGCCACCCGCCGTCCCCGGAAATGCCGGCTGGATTCACTGTGCGAATATGATTCGGAAGATGTGGAACAGAACCCCACAGATCCGCGAAGACGCGATATGTGTTCATCAGCGGCACGGGATGTCTTACTTTCTGGCGCCCATCGGCCTCATCTTCTTGGTACTTCCGCTTTTGGTGGCTTTGGGTATTGCGCCCGACGACGACGCTCCATCGCAGCCAGTCTCCTTCGAGGGCTTAAAATATTACGGAATCGTCCTCATTTGCTGCTGGATGGTGGCGGCGGTGATGCTCATCCTCTCCTTCAGGTCCGTGTTCTTGTGGCACGACGAACAGTCGTTGTTTGTCGGAGAAAAATGGCTGAATTTTCACTTCAGCACGTCCACGTACAAACGTTCTGATGTGTCGCTGCGAAACTCAATCAACGACAACGGAGAGGCATCGCTCTTCATCGAACGCAGGATCAACGGCCGTTCTCACTCCAAGAACATCTGCTCCGGAGGCGATCCGGCTGTCTATCAGAGGGTGGTGGACCTGTACGCCGAGTATTCGGTGAACCCGCCGGATCGGACGGGCAGCGAATAGGGCCGAATCCATCGGGGTCAGCTTCCGCAGTGCTCCACGCAGCGCCGTTAAGCCGACGGGTGGCCGGGGCAGAATATCCCACATACCAGAATAGACGTGAGGGCCGAAGCGCACGTTTTCGCGCACAGATTGACACCGGTTTCGCGCAGAAAACTGGGAGTCGGCGAGAAAGTTTATCTCCTTGACGCATAGGTGACTACGGCGTGGGGCCAGCGGGGGTTGCACGGTTTGTGCGCACCCATGTTGCGGTACGTCCATGGGTGGAGGCTTGGCCTCCGTCGGCCCCGGCCGGTTTTGGGTGGCGTTTGGCAAGGCCCACCCATCATCGTGAGTCGGGAATCGCCGGGCTGATGAGACGCAACCGGAAGCGGCGATGCCGTGGGTACCACCTTGTCGGAAACCCCACGGGTCGGAGCCGGGCGTCGGTCGGCCGAGGGCCTTTGGATTGGGTCGTTGTGCGTTTCGTGTTTCGCCGGCCGCGGCGGGACGCGAGACGCGGCCCGGGGCTCGCTCTTTGGAAAGTTGTGCGGATCGGGTTGTAGCGGGCGGATTTGTCCGCCCGGCGGGGGCGCGTAGGGCCGGATTCATCCGGCCGCTTCGTTCTTCAACTGCCTCGACCGGACGAATCCGGCCCTATCCCGCACGCTCATGCGGGTGCCGCGTGGGCTTCCGCGAGTGAGAGGTAGCGTTGGAGGTGGGGGCTCCAGTCGTCGCTGGGGTCGGGGGTGAGGCGTACGAGTTCGGTGGAGTCGGCGACGACGCGGCGGAGGGCGGCGAGGTCGGGGAGGCGGCCGCGGCCGATGGCTTGGGTGAGCAGGTTGCCGGTGGCGGTGGCTTCGGAGGGGCCGACGACGACGGGGCGGTCGATCGCGTCGCAGGTCATGCGGTTGAGCAGCTGGTTGTTGCCGCCGCCGCCGACGATGTGCAGGACGTCGAAGCGCGAGCCGGCTACGTCTTCGAGGGTGTCCAGCGTCCGGCGGTACTCCAGGGCCAGGCTTTCGAGGCAGCACCGCACGAGTTGGCCCACGGACTCGGGCACGGGCTGATCGGTCTGGCGGGCGTAGCGGTGGATGGACTCGACGACGACGCCGGGCCGGGCGAAGGCGGGGTCCTGGACGGGGATGAGGGTCCGGAAGGGCTCGGCCGCGGCGGCCTGCGCGGTCAGCTCGGCGTAGCCGAGGGCCTGGCCGCCGCGTTCGAGCTGGCGGCGGATCTCCTGCACCAGCCAGAGGCCGGCGATGTTGCGGAGGAACCGGGTCTTGCCCGCGACGCCGAGTTCGTTGGTGAAGTCGGCGGCGGCCGCGGCTTGGGTCAGGCGGGGCTGGTCGAGTTCGGCCCCGAGCAGCGACCACGTGCCGCTGCTGAGGTAGCACCAAGCGGTGTCGGGGTCGGCGGGCACGGCGGCGACGGCGGAAGCGGTGTCGTGCGACGGGGTGGCGGTGACCCGGACCC
Organism: Planctomycetota bacterium; assembly: GCA_039819425.1. Lineage (GTDB taxonomy): Bacteria > Planctomycetota > Phycisphaerae > Phycisphaerales > Phycisphaeraceae > Algisphaera. The sequence continues at coordinate 20,177 of JBCBSA010000004.1, read as the reverse complement.
CGGTGCCGAGGCCGGTGCGTTTCTGCACCTCCGGGAGCAGCGGGCCCAGGTCGGTGCCGGGGTCGATCGGTTCGGCGAGGATCGCGGTCGGTAGCTGTAGTTTGTTGAGCAGCGTTTCGGACCACCGCCCGGTGCGGGGGTCGAGCATCTGGCCGGTCGAGGCGATCGTGCGTTCGACGCGGGCCTGGCCGGTGAGCAGCCAGTTGAACAGGTCGGGCATGAACAGCAGCCGCGTGTCGTTCAGGCCGAACGGCTCGGGCGCACGCTCGAAGCGCTCCACGAACTGGAACAGCGAGTTAAACGGCAGGAACTGGATGCCGGTGGCTTCGTAGAGGGCCGCGGAGCCGAGCCGGTCGACGACGTGCTGGGCGACGGGGGGGAACCCGGGATCGCGGTAGCAGTGCGGCAGCTGGACGATCCCGCCGGGCCGCTGCACCAGCGCGAAGTCGACGCCCCACGTGTCGACGCCGACGCTGACCGGCGCGACGCCCCGGGCGCGGCAGAACGCCGAAGCCTCGGTCAATCCGCTCAGCGTTTCTTGCCACAGGTGCGTCAGGTCCCACATCAGCCCGTCGGGCATCGGCACCGGCTCGTGGCGGAAGCGGTGGACCTCGTGCAGCGAGAGTGTGTCGTTTGCGCCCAGCAGGCCGACGGCCACCCGGCCCGACTCGGCCCCGAAGTCCACCGCGATGTACGCCTGCTCGGTCATGTCGGTCGGTTCCCGTTGGGTGTTCATGGGCGTGTGGGTTCACCCCGTCCCGGCGATCACGCCGCGGCGGTAGGCTTCGTCGTCGCGGCCGGCGATGCGGGCGACCTGGGCGTCGGTCATCCACGTCGGGCCGCCGGCCGCGAGGGCCCCGGCCAGGATCTCGGCGGCCTTGACCGCCATCGCCGTGACGCGATCGACCTCGCCGGCGGTCTCGCCGAGGGCGATGAAGCCGTGGTTCTGGAGGTAGACGGTCTTGGGCGGTTCGCCGTGTCGGTCGAGGTAGGCCCGTGCGCCGTCACGCACGGCCCGGGCCAGCGGCGGCCCGGGATCGACATAAGGCACGAGCACCGACGACACGCCGCACACCACCACCTGATCGGGGAACAGCCGGCCGGCCAAGAGCTCGAACCGCTGCGAACACGCGATCGCGTTGACCGCGACCGGGTGCGTGTGGCCGACAAACGCTACCCCCGGGAGGTCCAGCAGCGCCGCGTGCAGGACCGTCTCCACGGACGGACGCTTTGTCGCCGCGGCGTCGACCCGCGCGGCACACAACGCGTCGATGACCTCGGCGTCCGTCGGGGCGGATGCTTGGAGTAACGCGTCGCACGCCGACCGGTCGATCTCGACCAGGTCGTCGGCAGTGAGGTCGTCCAGACACGAGCCGCTGGCTTTGACCCAGAAGGTTTCCGCGCCGGCTCGCCCGGAGACGTTGCCTTCACCCAGGATCGCGCAGGCCCGCTCGGGTCGGCCGAGGCGGTGCGACAGGTCAACCAGAGATTCGCGGGCGTCAGTCGGCATCGGGACGTGTCTTCTTTGTTTGATAAAAGCCTCGTGATGCTCACCGCAGGAACGCTTCGTGCAGCCCGCCGTCGACGCTGACGACCTGGCCCGTGGTCTTCGACGACCGGTCCGAGACCAGGAAGAACGCGGCCTCGGCCTGGTCGGCGGGGGTGATCGGCTCGTGCAGCAGCGTCCGCTTGGCGTAGAACCCCGCGAGCTTGTTGCGCAGCTCGTCGTCGCTCTCGCTCTCTTCGAAGGCGATGTCGTACTTGGTCAGCGACGCGATCACGCGGTCGCGGGGGAACATCGTCGAGCCTTTGACCACCGTCGCCGGGGCCACGGCGTTGACGCGGATCAGCGGGGCGAGCTCGACCGCCATCTCGCGGACCAGGTGGTTCGCCGCGGCCTTGGAGGTGTCGTAGGCGACCGAGCCCTTCTTGGCGACCACGGCGTTGACCGACGTGGTCAGCACGGCCGAGCCGGTGAGGCCCTGGTCGGCGAAGAGCGGCCGCAGCTCGTCGAGCGTGTTGTAGAGGCCCATGACGTTGACGTCGAAGGTGAGCCGCCACTGGTCGTCGGTGAGGTGGCCGGTGCGGTCGGGGGGGACGAAGACGCCGGCGGTGACGACGAGGTGGTCGACGCCGCCGTAGGCGAGGACGGTCTGCTTGATCAGGTCGCGGATCGAGCCGCGGTCGGTGATGTTGCAGGCGGCGGCGATCGCGGGGCCGCAACCCGAGACGCCGGTGCCGGCGACGCCGATGCCTTGGCCGAGCTTGTCGGTGAGCTCGTCGGCGGTCGCCTGGGCGGCGTCGAGTTTCATGTCGGCGCAGACGACGCAGGCGCCCTCGGCCGCCAGCCGGTGCGCGACCTCCTTGCCGATGCCCGACCCCGCTCCGACGACGACCACCACCCGCCTCGCCAAGGCTTTTTCCGGGGGCATCCGCTGGAGCTTGGCCTCTTCGAGCAGCCAGTACTCGATATCGAACGCCTCCTGCTGGGGCAGGGCGGTGTATTGGTCGATCGCCTCGGCCCCGCGCATCACCTCGACCGCGCAGTTGTAGAACTCGGCGGTGACGCGCGACTCGCTCTTGCTCTTGCCCCACGCGACCATGCCCACCCCCGGAATCAGGATCACCGTGGGGTTGGGGTCGCGCATGGCCGGGCTGTTGTCGTGCTTACACGCCTCGTAGTACGCGGCGTAGTCCTGGCGGTAGCGTTCGAGGCCGGCGTCGAGTTTCTGCTTGAGCGTGCTCAGGTCTTCCGACTGCGGGTTCCAATCGACGTACAACGGCTTGATCTTCGTCCGCAGGAAGTGGTCGGGGCAGCTCGTGCCCAACTCGGCCAGCCGGGGCGCATCGTGCGAGTTGACGAAGCGCAGGATCGTGGGGTCGCTCTGCACCGTGCCGACGAAGCGTTTGTGCTGCGAAACTCGGCCGCGGAGCCAGGGCAGCAGTTCCACCAGGAGCGTGTCGCGCTCGCCGTCGGCCAGCGCCCCGAACTTCGCCCCGCCGAACGTGGCGTCGCCCTTGTCTCTGGATTCGATGAAGCGGGCGGCCTTCTCGATGAGCGAGAGCGTCAGCTCGTAGCATTCCTTGTCGTCGTCGGCCCAGTTGATCAGGCCGTGCTTGCCCATGACCAGGCCGCGGATCGCCGGGTTGTTCTCGACGGCCCGCTGCATCATGAGCCCGAGCTCGAAGCCCGGGCGTAGCCACGGCACCCAGCCGATCTCGTCGCCGAAGATCTCTTGGGTAAGCGCTTCGCTGCGGGCGCTGGCGGCGACGGCGATGGCGGCGTTGGGGTGCATGTGGTCGACGTGCTTAGCCGGCAGGAAGCCGTGCAGCGGCGTGTCGATCGAGCTGGGGCGGGGGTTGAGGTTGAACGTGGTGTGCGGGAAGTAGCCGACCATGGCGTCTTCGGCCGGGGTCTTGGGGCCGTTGTCCGGCTGGTCGGCGTAGACATCCCGCAGCGACAGCAGCTGCTCGAGCACCAGCGACGAGAAGTTCGCCGGTTTCGCCGTCCGCAAGTCGCCCCCGGAACCCTTGACCCAGAGGACCTCGATCGGGTCGCCGGTGAGCGGTTCGGTTTCGGTGACCTTCGACGACGTGTTCCCGCCGCCGGTGTTGGTGATGCGCTGGTCCGAGCCCAACAGGTTGGAGCGATAAACCAGCCGTTCGAGCGGCGACAGGTCGGCGGCGACGGCGTCGTCCCACCCGTGATTCACGTGGCGAAAAGTCTCGGGCGGGTCGGCAGCGGTGGGCATGGGCGGGCTCGGCGGCGGAGAGGGATAAAGCCAAATAAACAGATACAAAACAACAATAACAGATAAAAAATCGGGGTCAATACCAATTCAAGGGTCTTGACTCGGGAAAATTTGACCGTTAATGTGGTTTTTGTCGTTTCGGAATCTTGTCATGATCGCCCTCCAACGCCACCGCAACATCCTCCGCCGGATCACCGAGGCGGGCTCGGCCCGCGTGGCGGAGTTGGCCCGCGACCTCGACGTCACCGAAGAGACGATCCGCCGCGACCTGAAGGTCCTCGCCGAGCAGGGCGTGATCGCCCGCACCCACGGCGGGGCGATGGCCATCGAGCCCGAAGACATCCACCGCGACCTGCCCTATGAGCAGCGACACGCCACCAGCCCGACGCAAAAACAAGCCATCGCCCGCGCCGCCGTCGAACTCATCCAGCCGGGCCAAGTCGTCGCGCTCGACCCCAGCAGCACCGCCTGCCACCTCGCCCGGCTGATCCCCGATCAGCCGCTGACTGTGGTGACCAATTCGTTGGTCGTCTGCTCGATCCTGGCCGACCGGGGGCACGTCGAGGTGATCTGCACCGGCGGCACGCTCGACGCCGAGGCGATGGCGTTTTTCGGGCTCCAGACCCAGCGGGCTCTGGAGACGCTCACCGTCGAACACCTGTTCTTCTCCTGCCGCGGGCTCGACCCGCAGCGCGGCCTCTCCGAAGCCAACGACCGCCACGTCGCGGTCAAGCTCGCGATGATCGACGCCGCCCGCCACCGCACGCTCATGGTCGACACCAGCAAGATCGGGCTCGCCTCCACCGTGCTCTACACCTCGGCCGAGGTCGCCGACCGGCTCATCGTCGACGAGCCCAACGACGACGCGGGGCGGCGGGCCGTCGAAGCGCTGCGCGACAAACAACTCCGCGTGGAGATCGCCCCGCTGCTCCACGAAGCGAAGTCGCGGGCCTAACCTCTCGGGACCGAAGCTCTCCGGAAGCACCTCCATCTCAACCAGACTCCCCATGCCCGAAGGCTCGCCGACCTCAACCACCGACTCGCCCGACGTCCTGCTCATCGGCAGCGGCGTCATGTCCGCCACGCTCGGCGGGATGCTCAAGCACCTGGACCCGTCGCTTTCGATCCAGCTCTTCGAGGTCGCCGACACCTTCGCCGCCGAGGCGTCCGACGGGTGGCACAACGCCGGCACCGGGCACGCCGGGATCTGCGAGCTCAGCTACACCCCCGACCGCGGCGAAGACGGCGAAGTCGACGTCGCCAAGGCCATCGAGATCTTCGAGCAGTTCGAGCACTCCAAACAGTTCTGGGGCTTCCTCGCCCGCCAAGGCGTCGTCGACGACCCCAGCACCTTCGTCAACCCCGTCCCCCACATCAGCTTCGTCTACGGCCAGCCGCAGGTCGACTTCCTCCGCTCCCGTCACGCCCAGATGACCCGGCACCACTTCTTCCGCGGCATGGAATACACCGAGGACCGCGGCAAGATCGCCGAGTGGGCCCCGCTCCTGCTCGCCGGCCGCGACCCCGACCAGCCCGTCGCCGCCACCAAGCTCGACGCCGGCACCGACGTCAACTTCGGCACCCTGTCCCGCCACCTCGTCACTTGGCTGGGCCAACAACCCGACTGCCAAACCCACACCGGCCACCGCGTCGTCGACCTCGACGAACAGCCCGACGGCCGGTGGCGCGTCACCGTCAAGCAACTCGCCACCGGCCAAACCCTGCAACGCACCGCCCGGTTCGTCTTCATCGGTGCCGGCGGCGGCAGCCTCCCCCTGCTCCAGAAGTCCGGCATCGACGAGGCCAAGGGCTTCGGCGGCTTCCCCATCGGCGGCCAGTGGCTGATCTGCCGCAACCCCGACGTCGTCCGACGGCACCGCGCCAAGGTCTACGGCATGTCCCCCGGCGCCGCCCCCACCATGGCCGTCCCCCATCTCGACCTCCGCGTCATCGACGGCGAGACCGCGCTGCTCTTCGGCCCTTACGCCGCCTGGACCACCAAGTTCCTCCACGAGACCGGCCGCTTCACCGACCTGTTCCGCTCCATCAAGCCCGACAACCTCGCCTCGCTCACCAAGGTCGGCCTCCACAACCTGCCCTTGGTCCGCTACCTCGTCCAGCAGGGCCTCCAGAGCATGGAGACTCGCCTCGGCGAACTCCGCAACTTCTACCCCGACGCCCAGGCCGACGACTGGCAGCTCATCGACGCCGGCATCCGCGTCCAGGCCATCAAGAAAGAAGACGGCGACGCCGGCATCGTCCACTTCGGCACCGAGGTCGTCACCAACCAGACCCGCACGGTCTCCGCCCTCCTCGGCGCCTCGCCCGGCGCATCGGTCTCCACGAACATCATCCTCGACGTCGTCAAGCGCTGCTTCGCCGACCGCCTCGCCACCGACGAGGGCCACGCCCGCATGAAAGACATGGTCCCCGCTTACGACGTCGACCTGATCGCCCCCGCGGCCGCCGAAGAACAGCAACGCCACAGCGACGAGGCCGTCCGCTCGCTCCGACTCGTCTGATTCAAAACCACCTCACAAGGCCCCATCTCTATGCCGAAGATCTCCCCCGCCGCCGGCCGCCGCGCCCTCGACGCCCTCGACCGTTTCCGGATCGAGCTCCCCTCCTGGGGCTTCGCCAACACCGGCACCCGCTTCGGTAAGTTCACCCAGGACGCCGCCGCCTCCAACCTCGACGAAAAGCTCCACGACGCCGGCCGGGTCCACGCCCTCACCGGTGCCTGCCCCACCGTCGCCGTCCACGTCCTCTGGGACTTCGACGACCCCGCCAACCCCGCTTCGGCGAAAAAGACCAAAGCCCTCGCCAAAAGGCACGGCGTCAAGATCGGCTCGATCAACCCCAACCTCTTCCAGGACCAGCACTACAAGCTCGGCTCGTTCTGCTCCCCCGATGCCGACGCCCGACGCGCCGCCATGGACCACTGCGTCGACTCGGTCGCGCTGGGCAAGGCCGTGGGCTCTAAGTCGCTGGCGATGTGGATGGCCGACGGCACGAACTACCCCGGCCAGGACAACCTCCGCCGCCGCTTCAACGACCTCAAGGCCGCCTTCAAAAAACTCGGCCAACGCATGGCCCGCGACTGGAAGAATTCGACCCTGCTCATCGAGTACAAGCCGTTCGAGCCCGCCTTCTACCACACCGACATCCCCGACTGGGGGACCTCGCTCCTGCTCTGCCAGCACGCCGGCCCCAACGCCAAGGTCCTCGTCGACACCGGCCACCACCTGCCCGGCTGCAACATCGAACAGATCGTCGCGCTCCTGCTCAACGAGAACCGCCTCGGCGGCTTCCACTTCAACGACCGCAAGTACGCCGACGACGACCTCACCCTCGGCAGCATCGACCCCTACGCCGTCTTCCGCATCTTCAGCGAGATCGCCCAGTACGAATCCGACACCGGCAAAGCCCCGGGCAGCGCGAAGATCGACTACATGATCGACCAGTCGCACAACCTCAAACCCAAGCTCGAGGCCATGGTCCAGACCGTCTGCGAAGCCCAGAAGCTCTTCGCCAAGGCCCACCTCGTCGACCGCAAAGCCCTGGCCAAGGCCCAGGCCAAGGGCGACATCGTCGCGGCCGAGGGATTGCTCAAATCCGCCTTCGACGCCGACGTCACCGACCTGCTCGCCCGCTGGCGGAAGCAACACGGCCTGCCTGAAGACCCGCTCGCCGAGCTGCGTGCAAGCAAACTCATCCCCCGTCTCGCCCGAGAACGCCGGCAAGCCCGCCAGGCCGCCGGCACCACGGCCGGCTCGTCCTACGCTTAATCTGATTGCGTAGTTTCGATCGTGGCAGATCGGTTGCGGCTACGTCGTGCCGGGATTCAAGCCCGGCGTCGATCAATCTTGCGTCTACCAGGGACCGTCGAGCGACCGCTACGCGTTCGCGCAGGCCCCGGCCGAGATTGTTATGATTTATGCTTACTCCAGGCCCGGCGTACAGCCCGACGGCAAAGGACACACTTCGAAATAAAGAAGCGCGACACGACAAAATCGGATAACACATTCATGTTCGGCAACGACTTGTAAGCACTCGGGGCGTAGCGCAGCTTGGTAGCGCGCCATACTGGGGGTGTGGAGGTCGCAGGTTCAAATCCTGTCGCCCCGATTTCTTTAGGGACAACGGTTTACAGCGATTCGGCCTAAATCGCTGTAAACCGTCTCTCTATTTTTTAGGACGGCATCTTTCCCCTACTTGAGCGCACTAAGTGTGTGGAAGAAGCTGGAGCGCGTGGGTGTCGCCGGGCTGATCGACGGTGAGCTGGAGGGGCGGCAGCGGGCCGTCGGGGCCGAAGGGCTATCCCCGCCAGCGCCAGGTGTCGTCCTGGATGACGCCGGAGAAGCCCCAGGGTAGCCGGTGAGGGTGTCGGGGCCGCCGGGGAAGACGGCGTGGAAAGAGTCGTCGATGCCGCTGGGGCCGCGGAGCCGGAGCCAGAGGACGTAGGTGCCGGCGTCGGTGAAACGCAGGGGGTAGGTCATCCGGCCGGGGTTGGCCAGGGGCTGATCGGTGTCGGGCAGGACGACGACGTGGGTACCGCCCGAGGCGTCGGCGACGAACTCGACCAGAGCGGGACCCTTATAGGGGACTGTCCCCTTTTCTGCCCTTGTCCCCTTTTCTGCCCTCGTCAGCGTGATCGGCTCGTCGATGTAGCGGCCGTAGGTGTACTGGCGGACCAGGGCCTTGTCTTCGTACTGGGCCAAGAGTTGTCCCATCCCCCCGCCCGCGGAAGTCGAAGTCATGTAGACAAAGGCGGTGATCACCGGCGGGTCGCCGGGCAGGTTGCCCGGGGCGGTGGTGGTGGCGCGGCGACCCAGGGCGTCGTAGGTGTGGGAGGCCAGCAGGTCGCCGTTGGATTTACGCACCTCCCGGAGGCGGTTGTCGAAGTCCCACGAATAGGTCTGGCCCTGCTCGTCCAGGGTCAGGTTGCCCTTGGGGTCATGGGACACGGCGACCGCTTGATTACCGTCGTCGATCGACGTGATCTCGTGGACGGCGTTGTGGTCCCGGAATTCGTCGAAGGGGGTCAGCACGCCGTTGATGAGTTCGTCGCCGCGGTAGCGGTCCCAGTCGCCGACGAGGGAGAGGTCGAAGGCCTGGGATTCGGCGTTTTGACGGTCCCACTGGGTGAGGCGGTCTTCGCCGTCCTGCTGGGTCGTAAAGCTGTAAGGATTCATGACCCCATCGGTGGTGGCCGACGACAGATTCTTGTTCGCGTCGTAGGCGTAGCTCGACCAAGACAGACCCGATTTGCCGGCCACGGTGATCGCGGTGGGCAAGTGATCCTGACGGGCGTAGGCGGTGGTCTTGACCAAGCCGTTGCCGAGGGTGCGTTGGGTCTCGCGGAAGGCGGCGTCGTAATCGTGATCGACCAGTTCGACCTCGGCCCCCGGATTCGAGGGGCCGTCGGGGTCGCGGAAGACCTGGTCGAGCTGGTCCCGGGATGTGTAGGTGAAGCGCACCGTGGTGCCGTTGGGGTAGGTGATCCGGGTCAGGCGATCGTCTCCATCGTACTCGCGGAGGATGGTTTTGCCTTGAGGCCCGAAGCCGTTGCCCTCGGTCTTTTCCGAGGCGAGCAGGCCGTCGTCGGTGTAGGTCATGGTGACCGTGTGGCCGTAGCGGGCGTTCGACGCCGTGAGGGGGCGGGAGGCTTTGTCGTAGGTGAAGGTGTCGTTTTCGCCCGAGTCGGCAGCGTTGGGGGAGCCCGGGGCCGCCGTGTACTGCTTTTCGGTGAGCCGGCCGGCGAGGTCGTAGACGTAGGTGCAGGTGTCGCCGAGTTGGTCGGTGCGGACCAGGGGGCGGCGGAGGGCGTCGTAGGCCATGAAGACGGCGTCGTAGGCGGGGTCGCCGGGCGGAGTAGCGGGCTGGAAGAGGTTGCGGTAGGTCTGGTCGAAGGGGGCGGCGGCTTCGGTGCCGTGGAGGATGAAGAGGCGGGAGGCGGGGTTGAAGTGGACCAGGTCGTCGTCGAGGCCGATGGCGTGGACCTCGCCCTGGGACGGGGAGGCGAAGACGAACTCGAGGACGGTGTCGGGGGTGACGGTGTAGCCGCCGGGCAGGGGCAGGGCCTGCCAGCGGTTGCCGGTGAGGGTCAACGATCGGCGGTCGGCGGAGACGGCGACGGTGCCCTGGGCGAGCTGGTCCTGGGTGCCGCTGTAGCCGACGAGGGCGGCGGGGTCGAAGCGGATGGGCGCGGTGTTCTGGCGTTGGCCGGCTTCGTAGATCAGGACCTGGCTGTAGGTGGCCCGGCCGTCGCGGGGCGCGGCGTCGTGGTCGTTGGAGAAGACCAGGTGGGACATGGCCCCGGTGTATTGCTGGCCGACGGGGATGACGTAGCGTCGGGCGCCCGGGGCGTGGCCGGGGTAGAGGGTGAGGGTCTGGAGGTTGCGGGCGTCGTAGTCGTAGGCGGTGAGTCCGCCCTCGGCGTCGACGATGGCGACGAGGTTGGAGTTGGCGTCGTAGGCGTAGGTGGTGGTGGCGTCGATGCGGTCGGTGCAGGCGACCTGGCGGTCGCGGGCGTCGAAGACGCAGGTGTCGTCCACCCCCTTGGCGTCGGTGCGGCGGACGACGTTGTTGTTTGGGTCATAGGCGGTCGTGCGGACGGTGCCCTCGGCGGACTCCTGGGTGTCGCGGCACTCGGTCTCACGCCCCCGGAAGTCGTAGACACAATCTTCGCCGACGCCTACCGGGTCTCGATACGAGAGACGGTTGCTCTGGCCGTCGTAGGCGTAGGTGGTGACGTGGCCCAGGGCGTCGGCGGTGCGGAGGGTGCGGCCGGCGCCGTCGGTGAGGGATTGGGCGGTGTCGCCGAGGGGGTCGGTGGCGGTGGTGGTGAGCAGCAGGCCGCCGACGGGTGTGCCGTCGGGCTGGGTGAAAGCGTCGGCGGTAAAGGTTTTGGTGTCGTAATCGATGGTCGAGGCGTCGCCCTCGGGGTCGATGGTGAGGACGGAGCGGCCCAGGCCGTCCATGAAGCGGACGGTGGTCTCGCCCTCGGGGTTGGTCATGGCCACGGCGTAGCCGTCACTCATGTTCCCGGGGGCGGAAGTGAAGAAGCCGGCGGGGAGCTTGGCGGCGAGGGTGGCGGCGTAGGTCTGATCGAGGCCCTGGCCGTCGGCGAGGTCATCGTCGTAGGTGTAGGTGGTGGTGAGGCCCTGGGTCACCCCGGCGACTTCGACGGCCGGGTCCCCCGGGAGGGCCCCGCTCCAGCTTCCGGGGGCGGCGATCGGGACGTTGTTGGGATCGACCTCGCCCAGCGGCACGAGCCACATGGTGGTGGCGATGGGCCGGTGGCGGGCGTCGTAGCGGGTGGTGGTTTCCGCGAGCGTGAGGGCGTCGGGCAGGTCGGTGCCGGCTTGGGGTTGGCCGGCCGGGGCGGGACCGGGGAAGACGACTTGGTCGACGTCGGCGACCCGGCCGGTGTGGGTGAGGTTGCCGTGGTAGTCGTGGCGCGTCACGGTGGCGGCGCGGGTCGGTGGGCTTCCGGGGGCGACGTCGGCCGGCGGGTCGATCACGGCCATGATGCGGGCACAGCAGATGCCCCATAGTTGCGCGAAGGCGTTGCCGCGGGCGTCGATCCTGGTATCGGGACGCTGATCGAGGAAGTAGGTGTAAGACTCGGTCGCTTCGTCGGGCGTGCCGGGGGCCTCGGTGCGGGAGGCCAGGAGGTTCCGGCCGGTGTAGGTCATCGTGACACGGGCGTTACCGCCCCCGGAAGTGTCCGACGCATCGAAGAAACGGGGGCTGCGCGACTCGACCACGTTGCCTTGGGGGTCGTAGACGGTCTCGGAGCGCGCGGCGATCGGGGTGTCGGCGGCTTCGACCGTCGCCGTCCGCCGGCCCTGCTGGTCGTACTCCTGACGGGCCACCACGCCACGCGGGTCCGTCAGGGCGATCAGCTGGCCCTCGGTGTCGTAGGTGTACTCGGCGATGAGGTAGACCGCATTGGGGCCGGTGAAGCGCGTCAAGCCCAGCAGGTAGGCGTCGTTGGCTTGCACGTCGCTCGGTTCGACGTCGGGAGTGGGTAGAGTGAGGGTGTTGGGCCGGGTTTCGGTAACGGTCCGCCGGAGGCGGTCGTTGATGTCGTAGACGTAGAACGTGGACCGGCCGTAGGGATCGGTCGTCTGCCGCTGACGCTGGGCACCGTCGTATACGGTGACCGATGTGAGGTCGGTGCTCCCGCTCCCGAACCGCCGTCGGCGACCGCCGTGCTACCGACACGGCGGTGAAAGTGATCGAACAGAGTACGGGTCGTCGACCCGGCGTCGACACGTGTTTCCACGAGGTTCGTCCCCCGCAGGTAAGTCCACGCCGTCTCGATCGAGATGCCCGGGTCGTTCGTGGCGACCGTCTCCAGGGTCTTGCGGCCGTGGCGGTCGTATTCGCAAGTCGTGACGTTGCCGTTGCGGTCGGTCTTACGGACGATGAGCCCGGCGTCCTCGCCGGTCACGGCGTACTCCACGGACTCGGTCGAGTTGTCGGGGTAGCTGATCGACACCCGCCGGTTACGCGCGTCGTAGCCGTATTGCATCTCGCGTTGTTCGGGGTCGGTCGTTTGGACGAGCCGGCCGGCGGTGTCGAATTCGTAGAGCGTGACCGCCCGCGGCCCGCCGGGGGAGTCCGCCGGTTCGGTCACCCGGACCAGGTACCCCGTCCCGTCGATCTGGTCCGGATCGCCGACGGAAGAGTAGGCGTACTCGGTCACGTTGCCGTTCGCGTCGGTCGCCGTCTCTACCAGCCCCTGAGCCGTGTAGGTCCACTGCCAGGTCGCGGCGTCGGCGGTCCCGAACGCCTCGGTCTTACTCAACACGTTGCCGTTGGCGTCGAGCTGGTAGTCGGTGACCCGGCCGAGGCGGTCGGTGTGTCGGGTCAGGAAGTTGAAGGCGTTGTCGTACTGCCTCTGTTCCGTCTGCCCGTCGTAGTGGGTCACCTCACTCACCGTCCGCCGCACCGTGTCGCGGGACGAGTGGTCCCGTACCCGGCCGAGGCGGTCGGTCCGGAAGCGCGGCATCTTCCGCCAGAACGTGTCGTACTCCGCCACGAGCTCCCACACCGCGTCGTCGAAGCTCCCGTCGCCGTTGGGGTCGATCTCGATCGCCTGCTCCTGCCGGGTGATCGCGACGTAAAAATGCCTGAAGCGTTTGAGCTTCCTGCCGCCCTCGAAGACGTAGGTGTAGAACGTGTCGGGGGCGATGTCCTCCGTCCACACCGCGTACGACAGCTCGCCCTCGCCGTTGATGATCTTCTTGAGCCGACCCGGTGCCTGCCCCGCCTGCCCGAAGTGCGTCGAGGTGAAGAACACCTCCTTTCGGCGGTGGGTCGTGCCCGCGGCGGGGTCGTCGATCTCTAACCGGTCGGCCTTGGCCTGGGCGTCGTAGGCATACGCGAACGCCGACTCCGAGCCGTCGGGGTGGTCGACGCCGCTCAGGCGACCGGCGGCGTTGCTCTCGTTGTAGCGGTACCGCACGGTCTGGCCGTTGGGCAGGTCGATCGACTCCACCACGTACCAGTTCCAGCCGTACAGCGGCTGCGCCGAGTAGCTGAAGGTGGCGACCCGGCCGTAGGCGTCGGTGACCGAGTCACGCAGCCACAAGCGGCGGCGGTCGCCCCCGCCCCGGGCGTCGCTCGCGTCGCGGGGATGGGTGTATTGAAAAGAGATCGCGTTGCCGTTGCGGTCCTCCAGACGGAGGACCCGGCCGGCCAGGTCACCGCTCGCCCGCCCGTCGTCGATGATCTCGAAAACGTACTTGCGCCCGTCCCAGAACAGGAGGTCCGCCGTCGCCGCCCCGTTGAACGAGGTAAGCAACGCGCCGGCACTGTCGTACAGACACAGCTCCTTGACCCCCGTCGACCTGCCCGTGTACTTCCCGTCCCCGGCGACCCCCACGTCCCCGTCGTCCTTGAGGTCGTAATACGGCCCACGCGACGCCGGGTCGATCACACGCACCAGATCAGGACTCCCCGAAGCCCCCTCCTTCAGCTTCAGCGAGATGTCGTACGACAGGCTCACCCGGTTGCCGAACGACGACGCCCCGCCGAGCCCGAAGCCGCTGTGTTCCTTGTGGATACGCTGAATCTTGAGCGAGGGGAGGACCCCCATGTCTCGATTGCCCGTCGGAGTACTGCAGGTATAGCAGCCACGCAGACCCATGGGATTTGTTACCTCCGACTCGTAATCGTTGCCGTAGTGCATGTAGACCCGGCTGATGGCTTCCGCGAACGAACCCTCCGAGTTTTCGGAACCGTCTCCGCCGTCACAGCCATCATCGGGCTCTTCGTCAGACTCGTCCGGAGGTTCGTTGTGGCAGCTTGCCGAATCGTCGTCGTCCGCCTGGTCATTGATGTCGTCTTCGGTGTTCGCCACGGCGGCCGGCGACCACAGATGGACACCAAACACCATGCCCGCCAGAAACGTCAAGCGAGCCAATCCCGTGACCCACGCCCGAACATGAGAATTCGACATGATGAAGTCCCTTGACCCGTAGAGGAAGTGTTTTGGTGAAACCGAATAACCGCAGTCTTCTAAAACCTGTTTCTTTAGCCGCCCACCGCGCCTCAGCAAGGCGCGCCTGCTTCTTCCGAAACCCCAGAGCCGCTCCTGCGTCAGCCACGATCCCCCGGCGGATCCGTGTCCACGTCGATCACAATCGCAAACTCGACCTGCCCGCTACACACGGGCGACCCCGCCACGACCGTGGCCGACCCGAAGACACCGCGTGTGGCAGTGAACTCGGCGGTCGCCTGTCCGGAACCAGACGCCTCGACCGTGACGGTCGACAGGTCGTTCTCAAAAAGCCCACCGTCGAACGCGGTAAAGGTCACCGGTGCCCCCCGATCGACCCGTACCCGTAGGACCACCGATTCCCCCGGAGAGACCGTCACCGCGGTACCGCCGACCGCGCGGATCGGCTTGATATCCGGCCCCGGGCCCGCCACGTCGTGCACTCGCATCGGCTCCACAACCGACAAATACGATTCGGGGTCGCGTTCGTAATCCCTCCGGTTAAACGGACGCGCCGCCAGAAACGACGATACGCGTTCCGGGCGGCGATCCAAGGCTTGCGGCGACACCGAGGCGCGTTGCGCGGCCCGGCGTTGTCGAACCTTCAGCGAAGCTGAAGCCTGACGCGGCGACACCCCCGCGGGCCTCAGAGTCCGCGTGTCGCGGTCCGTCGAGGTTACCTGCGCGGGCTGCGCTACCGCGACCTTGACCTTACGGCTCGGCAACCAAAAAACACCGATGAATAAAACCAAAATCCCAATGAAAAGCACACCCGCCGAATAGCGGTGACGCCGGACAAACCGGAAAAATATGATGTCGCTCCTGACCGGGAAAACAAAACGCGATGCTCGAAACCGAGAACCCAATCAATGGCTCCTCACCTCGCATTGTCATGGACCACCAAACCGATTCAAGCGAAATCAGGCCGTAGACTGACAATTACTACTTTGGGTTTGGGAGAATTTAAATGACATGATGGGGATGCGCGATTGCTCGAATGGATGGTCCTGCCGGATCTTTAAAGCCGTAAAATAAATTACGGCAAGTCTATTACTAACGCTTGCCGAAAGTCGACGTGTGATCGATCACCTTCAATTTGCCGGGAGTTTAATATTCTATGCCGGGGAAACCAGATTCCCAGGCCGACTAAGCCGATCTCAAGTCGGCGTCGAACGGCTTCTTCGACGCTAATCAGTCGGACCTATTGGCTGGGAGCCAAGACATCGGCCCGGCTCAAGCCACGTGGCCAATCCCCGTTTGTCCCGTGTCTCGTTGGCGACACTCGTGTCGCGGAGTTCGGTCGGGACGAATAGGAATGAAGGTTAATGATCGGCGAACGGCATCAGCGCCCGTGATGCCGGCGGCGTATTGATAGGTGTCGAATGCCATACACAGGAAGTGTTTGGTTGGAGGGAGGTTTTCGGGATAAAGACCGCGATTCCGGGGGCCGGTGGTCAACGGTTAGTCTTTGCCGTTTAACGAACGCGGCGATAGTCATAATTTAATGGGATCGGCTGGGACTATTTAGGGTTAAATATGATCCCGGAGGTGGCGATTCTCTCTTGGTGTTATTGCCTTGAGTGGCTACATCTAGACGTAATGATTGGCCGACTGAAGATGCCGTTGTTTGCTCCGGGGGTGTGGACGTCGCGGGTTTAAATCTTGTCGGCCCGATCTTCTATGAATCAAGCCCTTCGGCGATCACGTCGGAGGGTTTATCCGTGCCCACGACAAGAATCACGCTGCCGAAACCCCGGGCACCTTTCTCGCGGATAGGCAACAGCCCCCGAAGGGGGGACGGCCAAAAAACAACGGCTCCGACCACGCACGCCGGTATTCGGCGGGCCGTGTCGAAGCCGCGGGAGTGGGCGAAGCAGGATTCGAACCTGCGTAGGCGTAAGCCAACGGGTTTACAGCCCGTCCCAATTGGCCGCTCTGGCATTCGCCCGTTGGGATCGCGGAGTTTAACGGATTCGGGGGATCGGCGTCGGGATCGGCGAGTGGTGAGTGGGGGGGCTGAGTGGGGAAAACGATCCGCCGTCGCTGGCGTCCTCCCCACTCGCCCACCCCCGCTTACCCCTTACCGAATCCTCACCTCAAGCTTTCCGTGGACCTCCGGCCGATAACCCGGTAGGATTCCGTACGGATTCTGTACCGGCGAGAAAGGGTTCACCTCCCATGACCGCAGCGCCGACCGCTCTCAACAGCCACGTCCTCGTGCTGAACAAGCTGTGGATGGCCATCCGGGTCGTCGACGCCCGCAAGGCGTTCTCGATGCTCGTGCGCGACATGGCCGAGGTCATCCGCGTCGACGACGGCAGCTACACCGGCCACGCCTTCGCCGACTGGGCCGAGCTCTCCGAAGCCCGCGCCGCCTTCGAGGCCGAGGCCCACGACGCCGCCTACGAGTACATCCGCACCGTCCGCATGCAGCTGGCCGTGCCCAAGATCATCCGCCTCCTCGGCTACGACCGCCTGCCCCGCCAGGACGTCAAGCTCAACCGCCGCAACATCTTCGCCCGGGACCACAACCGCTGCCAATACTGCGGCCGGTCGTTCGCCACCAGCGAGCTGTCGCTGGACCACGTCACCCCGCGCTCGCAGGGCGGCGGCACGAGCTGGGAGAACCTGGTCTGCTGCTGCGTCGGCTGCAACTCCAAGAAGGGCGGCCGCACCCCGGCCCAGGCCCGCATGCCGCTGGTCCGTCCCCCCGTCAAACCTAGCCGCAACCCCGCCATCAGCGTCCGCGTCGGCCACGACAAATACGCCTCGTGGCGGACGTTCCTCGACAACGCGTACTGGTCGGTTGAGCTGAAGTAGCCGGGGATTCAGTCGGCCAGCCGCTCAGCGAGAAACGCCTCGACCTGCCCGACGTTGACGCGTTCCTGCTCCTGCGTGTCGCGGTGGCGGACGGTGACGCAGTCGTCGTTGGCCGTGTCCCCGTCGACGGTGAAGCAGAACGGCGTGCCGATCTCGTCCATGCGGGCGTAGCGTTTGCCGATCGACTGCTTGGCGTCGTACTCGCAGGTGTATTGCTCGCGCAGCCGCAGGTACAGCGACATCGCCCGTTCGGGCATGCCGTCCTTGTTCACCAGCGGGAACACCCCGGCCTTCACCGGCGCGAACTTCGGCTTGAACCGCATGAACACCCCCGACGGCCGCGACTCGTCCGGCGTAAACGCCTCGCACAACAACACCAACACCGCCCGCGTCAACCCGCTGGCCGGCTCGATCACGTTGGGGATGTACTTGCTGACGGCGTTGATCTCTTCCTTCGACTTCCCCGCTTCTTTCGCGGCGAGCTGCCGCGGCTGATCGAAGTACTCCATCTTCGTCTTGGCGTGTTCCTGGTGCTGCGTCAGGTCGAAGCACCCCCTGTGCGCAACGCCTTCCAATTCGCCGTATCCCGGGGCGGTGAACGGGTACTTGTATTCGACGTCGACGCAGGCGTTGGAGTAGTGGGCCAGCTCGTCCTCGTCGTGGTCGCGGAAGACGAGGTTCGATTCTTCGATCCCTAGCGTCTTCCACCATCGCATGCGTTCCTGTTTCCAGAACTCGTACCAGTCGAGCGCTTCGTCGGGCGCACAGAACCACTCCATCTCCATCTGCTCAAACTCCCGCGAGCGGAAGATGAAGTTACGGGGGGTGACTTCGTTGCGGAAGGACTTGCCGATCTGGGCGATGCCGAAGGGCATCTTGACCCGCATCGTGTCGACGACGTTTTTGTAGTTGAGAAAGATGCCCTGGGCGGTCTCAGGGCGGAGGTAGGCCTTGTTGTCGTCCGACTTGATCGCGCCGACGGTGGTATCAAACATCAGGTTGAATTCACGCGGCTCGGTAAGTGTGCCTTTTTCACTCGCTCCAGGTGCCCAAGTTACCGCACGAATTTCTTCTGGTATTTCATCAAAGCCGCGTAGATTTCTCCCTCCCCATTCTTCTGCTCCACCAAGTTTCTTCAGTACTTTTTTTGCAGCTTCTTTCCAGCTTTCGGTGGCGGCACCTTTTTGTTCCGCTGCAACGTATCCAAGTGATTCTTCAACGCCATCTTTTATTCGGATGAGTTCTCCCACGATTAAGTGGTCGGCTCGATAGCGAGATTTGGTTTCGCGGTCATCCACCATCGGATCACTGAACCCGCCGACGTGGCCGGAGGCTTCCCAGGTTTTGGGGTTTTGGATGATGGCGGAGTCGAGGCCGACGATGGTGACGGGTTCGTTGTTGGGGCCGAGGGGGGGGCAGTCGACCATGCAGCGCCACCAGTGGTCGCGGATGTTGTTTTTCAGGGCGGTGCCGAGCGGGCCGTAGTCCCAGAAGCCGTTGAGGCCGCCGTAGATCTCGGAGGCGGGGTAGACGAAGCCGCGCCGCTTGCAGAGGGCGACGAGGTCGGTCATGGACTTCTGGGCCGGGTCGAGGGTGGCGGTCACGGGGCGGTTCCGGGGGGGTTCCGAGGGGGCGGTCGAGTGGCACTCCCGCCGAGCGGGAGCAAAGGCGTCGATGGTAGCATTTGGCCGACCGTGGAGGCGTGGGGCGGGTCGGGGCCCGGTGCAAAGGTCGTGGGGCAGGATTGAAAAGCGGCACGGGCATCCTGCCCGTGGTTCGGGCATAGCCCGAAATCAAGCGTTCTCACGGGTTTGATCCTGCGGACCAGCCACGGGCTGGAAGCCCGTGCCACTTCGGCTGATTCCGACCGACCCATCACTAACGCAAAACACCGGCGTCGCGGGGGTCGAATCCCCCGGATCGGCCGCCTAGACTTCGGGGTAACGCCAAGATCACCCGTCGGGTGGATGCTGACCCCGGAGTCGATCCGCGGATCACCCGTCCGTCGTGTTGGAGAAGACGCAAATGACGACGAACGCTGAAGTTGCGGAGATCGCCGAGGCCCGCCGGGAGTACACCGCGGGCTTCGTGACCGACATCGAGCAGGAGTTCGCCCCGCCCGGCCTCGACGAGGACACGATCCGGTTCATCTCGGCCAAGAAAAACGAGCCCGATTGGCTGCTGGATTGGCGGCTCAAGGCCCTGCGTTACTGGAACAAGATGGACGAGCCCGAGTGGGTCTTCCTGCCCTACGGCCACCCGCCGATCGATTACCAGGCCCTGAGCTACTACGCCGCACCGAAGAAGGGCCCCGAAAGCCTCGACGAGGTCGATCCTGCGATCCTCGAGACCTACCAGAAGCTCGGCATCCCGCTCAGCGAACAGAAAGCCCTGCTCGGGATCGAGGACGTGTCCCCCGCCGAGGCCTTGGCGGCCGAAGCGGAAGCCAACGGTCGGAAGGTCGCGGTGGACGCGGTCTTCGACTCGGTCTCGGTCAAGACGACCTATCAGGAAGAACTCGCCGCCGTCGGCGTGATCTTCTGCTCGTTCTCCGAAGCGGTACGCGACCACCCCGAGCTGGTCAAGCAGTACCTCGGCTCGGTCATCCCGCCGACCGACAACTTCTTCGCCGGGCTCAACTCCGCCGTGTTCTCAGACGGCAGCTTCGTCTACATCCCCAAGGGCGTGAAGTGCCCGATGGAGCTGAGCTCCTACTTCCGCATCAACGCCAAGAACACCGGCCAGTTCGAGCGCACCCTCATCATCGCCGACGAAGACGCCGAGGTCAGCTACCTCGAGGGCTGCACCGCCCCGCAGCGCGACGAGAACCAGCTCCACGCCGCCTGCGTCGAGCTGGTCGCCCACAAGAACGCCAAGATCAAGTACTCCACCATCCAGAACTGGTACCCCGGCGACGAGAACGGCAAGGGCGGCATCTACAACTTCGTCACCAAACGCGGCGTCTGTAAGGGCGACGACAGCCACATCTCCTGGACCCAGGTCGAGACCGGCTCCGCCATCACCTGGAAATACCCCTCCGTCGTCCTCCGCGGCGACCGGTCCAAAGGCGAGTTCTACTCGGTGGCCCTGAC
>JBCBSA010000003.1:0-24731 GCA_039819425.1 Planctomycetota bacterium | reverse complement strand
CCTTCGTCGCCTCGGCCTGAGACGCGGCAAACTCCAACAACACCTCTGCCCCCGCAAGCATATGCTCCGCGGCACCCGCGACCAGGGGGCGCAGGCAGTCCAACCCGTCCACGCCGCCGCGTAACGCCATCGTCGGCTCATAGTCCTTCACGTTCGCCGGCACTTCGACCCACTCGGCGTCGCTGATGTACGGCGGGTTGCTCAAGAGGTAGTCGAACCGCTGGTCGTCCAAGGGCGCGAGCAGGTCGCCGTGCCGGAAGTCGATGCGGTCGGCCACGCCGTGGGCCTCGGCGTTTTGGCGGGCCACGGCCAGGGCGTCTTCGCTGAGGTCGGTGGCGACGAAGGTCGCGGCGGGCAGGTGCTTGGCCAGCGCCACCGCGATCGCGCCGCTGCCGGTGCAGACGTCGGCGATGGCGAGATCGTCTCGCGACGTTTGCCGCTCTCTTTGCAAGACATACTCGACGATCGTCTCGGTGCTCGGGCGGGGCACCAGCACCGCGGGCGACACGGCCAACTCCAGGGAGAAGAACGGGGCTTTGCCGATGAGGTAGTCCACCGGCTCATGCCGGCCGGCGCGGGCGACGAGGCCGCGGAAGGTGTCACGTTCGTCGGGCGACGCGGGGCGATCGGGCTCCATGTAGAGCCGCAGGCGCTCGACGCCCAGCACGTGGCCCAGCAGCATCTCGGCGGCGACGCGGGGCGAATCGACGCCGCGGTCCTCGAAGTGACGGGTGGTCCACGCCAGGAGTTTGCGCGTGGTCCACGGGCCGTCCATGGGTGCATGATAAAAGCAGGAAAGCGGGGACGCAGAAAAGAAGAAAACGATCCGGCCGGATCCGTTACGCGGTATCGGCTCGTCGATCTTCTGCCCGAAATAGCTCTACACTCTCGCCCGTGTCGGCCGGACTGCCCTACAAGATCGCCGTGCTGTGCTACCTCTTCGATGCCGAGGGGCGGGTGTTGATGCTTCACCGCCGCAAGCCGCCGAACCGCGACCTCTACTCGCCGGTAGGCGGCAAGCTCGAACAGGCGGTCGGAGAGAGCCCCACGGGTTGCGCCGTCCGCGAGATCGCCGAGGAGACCGGCCTCGCCGTCAACGCGAGTGACCTGCACCTGACCGGCATCGTGTCCGAAGCCGGCTACGAACACCAGACCCACTGGCTGATGTTCCTCTACGAACTCACCCGCCCGGTCCGGCTGGAACGCCGCACCTTCGACGAGGGCACGCTCGAGTGGTTCGCACCCGAGACCCTGGGCGAGCTGCCGATCCCCGCGACCGACCGCGAGGTGATTTGGCCGCAGTTCTGGAAACACCGAGGCGGGTTCTTCATGGCCCACATCGATTGCACGGGCGACGAACTCGACTGGCGGCTGGAACAGGGATAACCCTTGGGGTGGGGATAACCATCAGCCGCGGCGGGCCGATCTCGGCCGGAACGCCGGTATATTGCAAGGGTCTGGTTTTTCGCTGCGGCGACGCGGAGGAGGTCGGACATCGGGTTGGTCAAGGACACCGCCCGACAATGTGGACTGAGGGTGGTTGATGCACACCGTGCCGACATGGCGGCCGTGGTGTGGGGATGGTGCGGCGATTGATACGTCGTGGTCCGCGGCGCGGGACGCCGAGGCGTGGGCGGTCGGTCTGGCCGAACTCACGGTCGGGCCGACGCCGGGGCGGGTGCTGCTTCAGCGGGGGATATCCGCCGAACATAAACGCCGATGGATGGGCCCGGCGGAGTCTGCGGGAACGCTTGCGGAGGAACTTCCGCGGGGACTTTCGGGAGAAATCTGGTGTGCGGCGACCAGGGACGGGGTGGCCCGCAACGACGGCGAGCCGTACCTGTTGCTGGCAACGTGGCCCGCGGCGCACCGGCCTGCGGCGGTGTGGTACGCCGTGTTCGAGCGATCAACCGCGGCGTGGGCCGACGCCGAGGCGGATCACCTTCGGCAAACCCTTCGGCGGATGCAAGCGGTGTGGGACGCTCCCGACGAGCCGGGCCTCGGCCGACGGCTGCGATCGCCCGACGGTACGCTCTTCCACGGCGACGCCACCTCCGCCCCCGGGACTACCCCTGAGGAGCTGACCACCCCGCCCGCCTGGTCGGCCCAGTTCCACGACATCATCCGCCAGCGTTGGGGCGACCCCACCGATCGCCGGTCTTACGACCTCGCCCTGCCCGCCGATCCTCCCCAAAGCCACGGGAGTGCCGACGTGCCCAAACCCGCGGCCTTGTGGGTACGAGCGCGCCACCGCCCCGCGATCGACGGCCTGGGCGGCTACGACTACCTCGAGACCCGCCCGCTGGACCCCGAAGACGCCCCGCCGATCGGCCGCGTCGACGACCCACGCGTCGCCTCGGCCCTCGGCTACCTCACCGACCACCACGCCCGCTCGCCCAGCCTCAACGAAGTCGCGGCGCACGCCCAGAGCAGCCCGTTCCACTTCCACCGCCTGTTCAGCCGCGTCGTCGGTGCCAGCCCCAAGCAATTCCTGCTGGGCGTCCAGCTCCAGATGGCCAAGTGGCGGCTCCGCGCCGGCGGAGCCCCCGTCGGCGAGGTCGCCGCCGCCGCCGGCTTCTCCAGCCACGGCCACTTCACCGCCACCTTCCACCGCGTCGTCGGCGAAAGCCCCACCGCCTACCGCGAACGCCACAACCCCCGCGCCCACCTCCAAGCCGACGGCTGAGAGTCCGCCAGGCGGAGAGCAGACTTCCGGGGGGCTTCCGGAGGGCTTCCGGAGGGCTTCCGGAGGGAAATCTGACCCGCTCGGCTCCGCCAAACCGATGTGGGTGTCGGCTAAGGCGATTCGCCGCCACGCGATCCGCACCGTATCCTATGCCTTTGAACGTCCCCCGAAATCTCCGGGTACCAACCCGGAAACACCCCGGAACCCCGAACATGACTCCCTCGATTTTTCGTACCCGCTATTCCCGGTCTTCCGTGTCGCCGATCGCCGTGGTCGCCCTGGTCGGTGCCGTCCTGCTCGTCGGCTGCTCCCAGGATCGCCACGTCTACCGCTCCACCCCCCTGGCCCCCAAGAGCGTGTCGATCGTCTCGGTCGAGACCGGCAACACCCTCTGGACCAAGAACGTCCCCGTCGGCCAACAGCTGATGCTCGACTTCAGCCGGCCCGGCGGCGGCAACGAGATCTACTCCAGCCCCAACGTCGCTCCCAACCAAGTCAAATGGGAAACCTGGAGCCTCGACGCCATCGTCCGCCACGGCAACCAGCGCAAGAGCGGCTCGGTCCTCGACAGCGGCAGCAAAGACCTGCCCGGCGAAGAAATCACCATCAAGGTCGATATCCTCGATCCCGAGGTCGCCGCCGCCAACTGACACAACACCCTTCGTCCATGACCGGCTCGCCCCCCCCACCGCCCCATCGCGTCGCCCGCCGAGCCCCGAAGCGAGCGCTCGGCGTGTTCCTGCTGACCGCCTCGGCGCTCGCCTGGGCCGAGGCCTCGGGTCAACCGCTCGCCAACGCCTCGCCCGGCGATCCCGTGGACCCCAACGTCAACGACGTCGACCCCCTCGCCGCCAGCTTCCGGCGTGTCGACCCCGGCAACGCTCAGCATTCGTTTAGCGCCCGCCTGACCGTGACCGACTTCGGGGCCAACTGGTCCCCCTTCGACCCCGCCCGACGCCTCAGCGTCGACCGCCGCACCGGGCTCACCCACTCCCAGAACTTCCAGTACCGCGCGCCCGGCGTCCGCGCCCTCATCGATCGCCCCGACTACCTCGTCGATCTCGCCGGCCGGGCCGTGGGCCGCAACGTCCAGCCCGTCCGCGACGGCCGGCAGGTCATGGTCATCCCCGCCAACACCGTCTTCCAACTCACCCCCGAGCGCCAAGCCACTCAGGCCCAAGCCATCCCCGCCCCGCACGAGAACTACCGCGACATGCGGTTGAACCTCCGCCTCGCCCGCCCGCTGCCGGACACCCGCCACGCGGTCCGTCCCGACCTCGCCCTGCTCCCGAACGCCGCCCCCGGAACAACCGCCCCCGGAACCGTCCCCGGAACGACCACCGCCCCCCCGCGTCTCGACGAGATGCGTTACCCCCTCGCCGCCCTCCCCGGCATCCGTCGCGACACCCCCGCCCCGGGAAAAATCGAAGCCGAAGCCGACCTACCCGCGGCCGACGACGAAGACCGCTAGCCGCCGATCAACAATCGCCGGTCGCTGCGGCTCACGCGACTCCTTAATCCAACCCTACGCTCAGTCCGCCCCGTCGCCCAGCGGCAGGTTGTCCAACAGCCGCACCCGCATCCCCTCCGCTCCTCCACCGCCCTCGACCCGCCCCGCCACCAGGGCCACGCTCGCCGCGGCCCCGCCGAAGTCCACGTGGTCCACCTCCGCCAGCGTCCGCGCCCGGCGCACCGCCGCGTAGTCCACCTCGACCCCGTGCGACCGCATCACCTCGGCCATCATCGACTCGATCACCGCCGGGTCCGCCTCCCCGTCCACCGCCATCCGTTGGCCCTGACGCAGCGCCTTGGACAACCCCAGCGCCCGCTTCCGCCCCGCCTCGTCGAGATAACGGTTGCGGCTGCTCATCGCCAACCCGTCCGCCTCCCGCGTCGTCGGCACCTCCACCACCCGCACCGGCACCATCAAGTCCTCGATCATCGCCCGCACCACACACAGCTGCTGATAATCCTTCCGCCCGAACGTCACCGCGTCGGGCCGCACCAGCTGCAACAGCTTCATCACCACCCGGCACACCCCGCCGAAGTGCCCCGGCCGCTGCGCCCCCTCCAGGCCCCCCGACACCGACGGCACGTCGATCACGGTCGGCGTCGCCTCCGCCCCCGGCGGATACATCGCTTCGTCCGCCGGCGCGAACACCGCCTCGGCCCCCGCCGCCTCGCACTTGGCCACGTCGTCGTCCAGGTCCCGCGGGTACCGCGTGAAGTCTTCGCCCGGCCCGAACTGCGTCGGGTTCACGTAGATGCTCGCCACCACCCGATCCGCCGCTTCCCGTGCATAGCTCAAGTGCGACAGATGCCCCGCGTGCAACGCCCCCATCGTCGGCACCAACCCCACCGCCCCCGGAATTCCATCTCGCCACGACCGCAACTCCTCGACTGTCCTGAGCAACCGCATCGCCGCAGTCTACTCCGACTTGTTTCCGACAGGATTTCAGGATGAAAAAGGGCCCCAAAAACCTCACCCCGCGTCTCACCCAGGAAACGGCAAGGGCTCCCCCGTCGCGCTGCGGTAAAGCGTCAGCGTCCGCTCGATGTGGTCCGAGGCCAGCCGCTCGTCGTGGACCCACGCCCGCGCCCGCATCCCCAGGTCCGCCGCCGCGTCCGGAGCGCTCGCCAGCCGGTCGAACAGCTCGGCCCACGACTCGGAGTCGGGCTGATCGACGATCCAAGCCGTGTGGTCCTGCACCAGGTAGTCCAGCGCGTCGTCCGCCGCCGCCAGCACCGGCACCGCGTGCGCCATCGCCATCAGCGTCAGCCCCCGCGAACGCCCCTGCGTCTGCGGGTGCACGACCGCGTCGGCCATCAAGAGCAGCTCGCGGTGCCCCATCTTCCGAGGCACGAACGACAGGCTGCCGAGCAACCCCATCCGCCGCGCCGCCTTCCACAGCTGGTGCTGGTCCGACTTCTGGCCGTCCATGAAAAACAACAACTCCGGGCGCTCGGCCACCACGCGCGTGATCCCCTCCAACAACTCCACGTACGCGTCGTCCAACACCCCGTCGCCGCACACCGCGAAGCAGGGCGACTCGCCGGGCGATCGGCCGTGCGCCTTGGGGTCGCCGACGTGCACCCCCGGCGGCACCGTCTCGATCCGCACCAGGTTCTGCGTCTTACGTCGCAGCTCGTCGGCGATCGGCTCGGTCGTCGCCACAAACACGCAACGCGTCGGGTTGATCTGCTTCGACAGCCGGGCCGCGTCCGCCGCGTCGCCCAACGACGAGGCCTGGAACACGACGGGTAGGTCCAGCTGATCCCCGATCACCGCCGCCGGCTGCCACAGGTCGCGGTGCATCGCGTGCAACAGGTCCACCCCCGATGCGTCGAGCGCGTCGGCCATCCGCACCAGCCGGCGGTGGTTCACGATCGCCGACCGCGACTCGGCCCACGTGCGCTTCTCACCCAGCAACGACGCGCCGTCCGCGCCCAGCCCCGCGAAGTGTTCGGGCACGACCCGCGTCAGGCGGACCTGTTCGTCGACCAGCCCCACGCTGAGCTGCCCGAAGGCCGCGAGTTCGTCGTCCAGCCAGGCCGTGTTCGCCAGCAGCGCGGCGTGCATTACTCGATTTTAATTGACAAACCCGACCGCGTAAAAGCAGAGGCAGCGGCACAGCGGCATGGGCATCTTGCCCGTGGTTCAGGCGGAGCCCGAAATTAAGCGTCACCTCGATTGGGTCCTGCGGACCAACCACGGGCTGGAAGCCCGTGCCACCTCGGCGTCACGCCGCCTCGGCGTCGTCGCTGTAGTCCGCCTCGGGGGCGGCGAACGCGGGGGCGTCGGCGGGCTCGGTCCAGTCCTCGGCCCCCGGGATGTCCAGCGACATCTCCGCGGTCTTGCGATAGCCGAGCTTGCGGATGATCTCCAGCACCTCGGTCCAGGTCGGGAACGGACGCTGGTTCACGCGCTTGTACGCGTCGATCGCCTTGATGAACAGGAACTGCTCGGGCGTCATCTCACCCTCTTCGGCCGACTTGCTGAAGTCGGACCGGCGTCGGCCGGGGCCGCGGCGGCGTTCGAGGCCCGTGTCTCCCTGGCCGTCGCCGGGCGTGCGGGCATCGACGACGTTCCGGCGTCGATCCGGGCCGCGGTAGACGTGGTCTTTGGCGTTGTCGCTTCCGGGATTGGAGGGGGTAGGCATGGAGGGCTCCCGTTCGGGTCCGGGCCACGCCGGACTCGCCCGGGGACCCGCTTACTCGTCGTCGGCGGCGAAGTAGTCGTCGTCCTCTTCGTCGTCGTCGTCGAAGAAGTCGTCTTCGTCGTCGTCCTCGTCGTCGTCGTCGAAGAAGTCGTCTTCGTCGTCGTCGTCAAGGTCTTCGTCGTCGTCATCGTCAAAGACGTCGTCGTCGTCCAGTTCGTCATCGTCGTCGACGGACATCGGCGTGGGGCGACCGGCCCAACCCTCAAGGCCGTCCCAAACCGACGCCGTGCCCCAAGGCGTCAGAGCTTCGTGGTGTTCCGCATCGGTCATGATCGGGTCCTCCGCAGTGTCGAGGGGCTCGGGCGGGGCGGGTCGGCGTGTCCGTGTTCCCCATGCCATGGCCCTTTGGCGGTTAAACTATCGGTCCCTCGACGTTTGTCAATGCCCTTGTTCCCCCTTTCGTAACGCATGACCGACGCCGCCCCACCCCCCCCGGAAATCCCCTCCCCGGAACCCCTCGGAGCCGGGGCCCCGCCGGCCACGGCGTCGCGCTGGAACTTCGCCGCCGCGTTCGCCGGCTGGCTGCTGCCGGGGCTGGGGCACATGCTGCTGGGGCAGGTGCCGCGCGGGCTGGTGCTGGCGGTCACGATCGGGACGCTGTGGCTGTCGGGGCTGCTGATCGGCGGGGTCTCGGTGTTCGACCGCGGCGACCACCCGGCGTGGTTCCTGGGGCAGATGCTGGTCGCCCCGTCGTTCGTCGCCGACGCCACGCGGGCCCGCCTGGTCCGCGGCCACGACGGCACGTTCGCCCCCGACGACGACCCGCCGTTCGAGCCCGCCTTCGCCCGGGCCCACGAGCAGGGCACGCTCTTCACCTCGCTCGCCGGGCTGCTGAACCTCTTGGCGATCATCGACGTGCTCTACCGCGACAGGGACACCGCGTGATCGCCCTGGCCTACCGCCCGTTCCTCGACCCCCTGCCCATCGGCAACTCGCCGGCGTGGACGCTGCTGTTCATCCCGCTGGTGGTCCTCGTTTCGATCGCCTTCAAGACGATCAAGCTCCGCGACCTGAACAAATTGCCCCGCCAGGCCGCGACGCTGAGTATCCAGATCTTCGTCTTTATGGGCGCGACCGCCGCCCTGCTCTGGCTGCTGACCCGCTGGGCGTGACGCCGAGTGTGAGCCGATAACGCGGATCGGGGATCGACCTATCGCTTATGCGATAGAAACGCCGCTTTCGTCCTTCCGCGGCAAACCCCCATTAAAAGCATCTAAAACCCTGCGTCGGCCGCTGGATTCACTTATCCGGAAACCCGAAGGCCAGTTTGGGAGTCCGACGTCTTTCACCAACGGTCCACGACCCGGGGTGCACGATGAATCGTCTCGCCATGCCGTTCCTCAAGACCCGCTCCCACCGCTCCGCCGGCCCGCGTCGCCCAAACCCGGCCCGCCGGCCCGCCCGCCGCCGCCTCTTCGGCAACACCACCGTGAGCTGGCTCGCCTGCTTCACCGTGCTCGCCCTCACCGCCGGCACCGTGGTCTACCTCGAAAAAGGAAACCGCGCCGCCGACGACGAACGCTTCGACCGGCTCAAAGAAAAACTCCACAGCGAGATCGTCCGCCGCGTCACCATATACCGCTACGGCCTGATGGGCACCCGCTCGGTCTTCGCCGCCAGCGACCGCGTCGACCGCGACGCTTTCCGGCGGATCGTCGCCTCGCGCGAGATGAAAACCGAGTTCCCCGCCGCAACCGGCATGGGCTACGTCCACCGCGTGGCCAAGCCCGAACTCAACCATTTCCTCGAAACCACCCGCGCCGACGGCGTACCCGATTACAGCGTGCAGATGCTCGCCGACCGCATCGCCCACAGCGAGCTGTACCTGGTCAAGTACATCGAGCCCGAGGCCCCGAACCGCTCGACGATCGGGCTGGACATCGGCCAGGAGGCCCGCCGCCGCGCCGCGGCCGAGACCGCGATGCGCACCGGCGACGCGGCCATCACCCAACCCATCACGCTCGTCCAGGCCTCGGGCAACGGGCCGGGCTTTCTCATCCTCTTGCCGTTCTACCGGCCGGGCGCTCCGGCCGAGACCGAAGCGCAGCGCGTCGAGGCCCTGGAGGGCTGGGTATACATGACGCTGTTGGCCGAGGAGGTCTTCCGCGGCGTCACGCCCTGGCTCGACCACGAGATCGACTTCAAGGTCTTCGACGGCGAGGCGATGCGGTTCGACGCGATGCTCTTCGACGCCGAGGGCGGCTACCGACCCCAGAGCGACATGGACCTGTGGACGGTCTTCAAGGGTAACCGCCACCACGACAGCGTCCCGATCGAGATCGGCGGCCGGCGGTGGACCGTGGCGATCACCGCGACCGACCGGTTCCACGCCGAGTCGCGGGCCGGCGTGTGGATGGCGGGCATCGGCGGCCTGGTCTTCGCCGGGCTGCTGCTGACGGTGATGCACCTGCAGTCGTATGCGCTCAAGAAGGCCCGCGGCATCGCCGCGTCGATGACCGCCGACCTCCGGCTGACCGCGATGACCGACCGCCTGACCGGGTTACCGAATCGCGCGTCGATCCTCGAACGGGTCCGCGAGGCCATGTCCCGCGCCCGCCGGATCGACGGGTATCACTACGCCGTGCTCTTCCTCGACTTCGACCGTTTCAAGGTCATCAACGACAGCCTCGGCCACACCGCCGGCGACATGCTCCTGCGCAGCATCAGCCAGCGCCTCCGCAACACCCTCCGCCCCCACGACGCCGCCGCGCACGACACCCGCACCGAGACCGCCGCCCGCCTCGGCGGGGACGAGTTCATCGTCCTGCTCGACGGCATCGCCCACCCCACCGACGCCGTCCTCGTCGCCGAACGCCTCATCTCCGTCCTCAACGAACCGCACCAACTCGGCAGCCGCGAGGTCCGCTCCACCGCCAGCATCGGCGTGGTCTGCGGCGGCCCCGCCTACGACCAGGCCGAGGACGTCGTCCGCGACGCCGACACCGCCATGTACGAAGCCAAGGCCGACGGCCCCGGCAAGTTCAAGGTCTTCGACGCCGAGATGCGCCGCCGCGCCAACGAACGACTCGACATCGAAAACGACCTCCACAACGCCCTGACCCACGGCGAGTTCGTCGTCGAGTACCAACCCATCCTCGCCCTCGACTCCCGACGCATCGAGTCGTTCGAGGCCCTGGTCCGATGGGAGCACCCCGAGCACGGCCGCATCGGCCCGGACCGCTTCATCCCCATCGCCGAGGAGACCGGCATCATCGTCCCGCTGGGCCAGTGGGTCCTGCACCGGGCGTTACGCGACCTGTCGCGCTGGCGCAAAGCCGGCGTGGTCGACGACCACTGCTGCGTCAGCGTCAACCTCTCCCGCCGCCAGCTCGTCCTGCCCGAGCTCTTCGACACCGTCACCCTCGCCCTGCGCAAACACGACGTGCCTGCCCGCTGCCTCCACCTCGAAGTCACCGAGAGCCAGATCATGCAGGAACGCGACGCGGCGATGAACAACCTCGGCAAGCTCCGCCGGGCCGGCATCCAGATCGACCTCGACGACTTCGGCACCGGCTACTCCTCCCTCGCCTGCCTCCACGACTTCCCCGTCGACCTGTTGAAGATCGACCGCGCCTTCATCGCCAACCTCGAGCACGACGACAGCCTCGTCAGCGTCCTCACCACCGTCATCGACCTGGCCCGCAACCTCGACATCGGCGTCGTCGCCGAGGGCGTCGAGACCGACGAGCAGGTCGATACGCTCGACCAACTCGCCTGTGGTTACGTGCAGGGCTACCGCTTCAGCCGACCGCTGCCCGCCGACGGCGTCCCGCTGTTCTGCGACCGCCACGGCCGGGAAGACGACACGCTCCGCCTCGCCGCATGACCGCCAGCGGTCTTTCATTTAGCCCCGGGTCAATGACCCGGGGCCCCCTTCCGCCTAACGCTTACACTGGCGGCATGAAACACCTCCTCGCGGAGCTGATCGAGGGACACACCCTCTCGACCGAACAGGCCGACGAAGCGTTCGACGCCGTCATGTCCGGCCAGGCCGAGCCGACGCAGACCGCCGCCCTGCTCGCCCTGCTCGCCCGCCGCGGCCCAACCGTCGATGAACTGGTCGGCGTCGCCTCGGTGATGCGGCGCAGGTCCGTCCCCGTCGAAGTCCCCGCCGGCCTCACCGTCCTCGACACCTGCGGTGCCGGCGGCACGGGCTCGACCCTGTTCAACATCTCCACCGCCGCCGCGCTCGTCGCCGCCGCCGCCGGCCGACCGCTCGGTGTCGCCGTCGCCAAGCACGGCAACCGCTCGGTCACCTCCCGCTCGGGCTCGTCCAACGTCCTCGAACAGCTCGGCGTCAACCTCACCGCACCCCCCGAAACGCTCACCCGCTGCCTCGACGAAGCGGGCATGTGCTTCTGCTTCGCCCCGGCTCACCACCCGGCCATGAAACACGCCGGCCCCGTCCGCGCCCAGCTCGGATTCCGCACGATCTTCAACCTCGTCGGCCCCCTCACCAACCCCGCCGGCGCCCGCCGCCAGCTCATCGGTGTCCCCTCCCCCGACGCCGCCGAGCTCATGGCCGCCGCCCTCGCCCGGCTCGACGCCGAACGCGCCCTGCTCGTCCACAGCTTCCTCCCCGACGGCCAACCGATCGGCGAGCTCACCACCTTCGGCCCCGCCGCCGCCGTCGAGCTCCACCACGGCATGACCCGGTCCTACCCCATCGACCCCGCCGCCCTGGGCCTGCCCTTCGCCCTGCCCGACTCGGTCACCATCGACACCCCCGCCGAAAGCGCCGCCCTGGTCCGGCGCGTCCTCACCAACCAGCCCGGCCCCGCCCGCGATATCGTCGTCCTCAACGCCGCCGCCGCCCTCCTCGTCGCCGACGCCGCCGAGTCGATCGAGCACGGCCTCGAACTCGCCGCCGCCGCCGTCGCCGACGGCCAAGCCCAACACGTCCTCGACCAACTCGTCACGTTGACCAACAAACCGTAGCTCACCGTGGCCGATCCCCCCCTCCACGTCGCCATCGAGACCTCCTCCCGCCGCGGCCAACTCGCCCTCGGCCGCGGCGACGCCCTACTCGACACCGCCGAGCTCCCCGCCGCCCGCCGCCACAACCTCGACCTCGTCCCCGCCCTCGACGCCCTGCTCCAGCAACACGGCTTCCACCCCCGCGACCTCGGCGAGCTCTACCTCTCCCTCGGCCCCGGCTCGTTCACCGGCCTCCGCATCGCCGTCGCCACCGCCAAGATGCTCGCCCTCACCCTCGGCGTCCGCGTCGTCGGCGTCCCCACCCTCGACGTCCTCACCGCCCAACACCCGGGCGCCCTCGTCGCCCTCAACGTCAAACGCCACACCGCCTGGTCCGCCGCCCCCCGGAATCATCTGCCCCCGGCCTTCCGCACCCTCGACGAACTCCGGGCCACCGGCTTGCCCCTGATCGCCGACACCCTCGACGACGCCACCCCCGTCGACCCCGATGTGCGCGTCCTCCGCACCCTCGGCCACGCCCGCGCCGCCGCCAACCGATACGATGACCCCCAAACCCTCGGCCCCTTCTACCTCCGCGAACCCGAAGCCGTCACTCTGTGGAACCAGAACCACCCCGACCGGTGACGCCCGGCCCCCCAACACCGTAAGAATCCCCGTGCCCCCCAAGATCGTCATCGTCGGCCGCCCCAACGTGGGCAAGTCCAGCCTGCTCAACCTGCTGGCCGGGCGCCGCGTGTCCATCGTCGATCCCACCGCCGGCGTCACCCGCGACCGTATCGCCACAAACATCGAAATCCCGCCGCCCCCGGAAGCGCCGGACGACGAGCCGCGCTTCGCCGAGCTGATCGACACCGGCGGCTACGGCATCGAAGACGCGATGGACCTCACCGCCGACGTCGAACGCCAGATCGCCCACGGCCTCGCCGAGGCCGACCTCGTCCTCTTCGTCGTCGACGCCCAGGCCGGCCTCGTCCCGCTCGACAACACCATCGCCCGCTTGCTCCGAAATTCCGGGGGCAGTGACGCCAAGGGCAAGCCGATCGTCCTCGTCGCCAACAAGGTCGATGCCGACAACCACGAAGCCGACGCCTTCGAGTTCGCCCGCCTCGGCTTCGGCGACCCCGTCTTCGTCTCGGCCAAGACCAAGTACCGCCTCAACGCGCTGTACCAAACCCTCCGCGACAACCTGACGTCCGACGCCGGCCGCGACGCGGTCGACCCCGGCATCCGCCTCGCCCTCGTGGGCAAGCGCAACGCCGGCAAGTCCACCCTCGTCAACGCCCTCGCCGGCGACGACCGCGTCATCGTCTCCGAGCAGGCCGGCACCACCCGCGACAGCGTCGACGTCCGCCTCGAGCTCGACACCCCCGACGGCCGACGCGCCTTCACCCTCATCGACACCGCCGGCGTCCGCAAGACCAAGTCCCTCAGCGGCGACATCGAGTTCTACTCCCAGCACCGCTCGCTCCGTAGCGTCCGCCGCGCCGACGTCTGCCTCCTGCTCATCGACGCCGCCGTGCCCATCAGCCAGGTCGACCACCAGCTCGTCGGCGAGATCAATAAGCACCACCGCCCTACCGTCATCGTCGTCAACAAGTGGGACCTCGCCCAGGCCGAGTACACCCATGAGCAGTACGCCGAGTACCTCGACGGTGCGCTCAAGGGCCTGCCCTTCGCCCCGATCATCTTCATCAGCGCCGCCCGGGCCGAGGGCATGCGCGAGGTGGTGGCGATGGCGCTGAACCTCCACGAGCAGGCGTCGCACCGCGTCACCACCTCGGAGATGAACCAGTTCATCGAGACCGTCACCGCCGAGCGCGGCCCCGCCGCGAGCAAGGGCGGCAAGCAACCCAAGGTGTACTACGCCACCCAGCTCGACACCAACCCGCCGACGGTCGCGTTGTTCGTCAACGCCCCGGAGCTGTTCGACCATAACTACCAGTTGTTTTTGTTGAACCGCATGCGGGACGAACTGCCGTTCGCCGAGGTGCCGATCCGGCTCTTGGTGCGAGGCAAGCCGCGGCGCACGGCCGAGGACCGCGTCGCCGCTTCCGAGGGAGACGGGTGACGATGCGGCTCGGGTGGGCGCTCGTGCTCGTAGTGCTGACGCCGTTCGCTTCCGGCCAACCGTTGCGTTACGTCTGGTGGGAAGCCGAGTCGGCCGACCGCCACACCTTCCCCGCCGACTCACACTTCGCATCGGCCCGTCTCGACGACACCTCCCACCTCTCCGGCAACGACTGGCTCAGCAGCACCGGCCCGTCCGGCACGCCCCCGCCCGGCGCGACGTACCGCCTCGCCGTGCCCGCAGCCGGCCGCTACCAGCTCTGGGCCCGCAAGTTCTGGAAGCACGGCCCGTTCCACTGGCGCTTCAACCAACAACCGTGGCAGACCCTCACCCGCGACGCCGCCCTCACCGACCGCGTCCGCCTCGCCGACCGCGTCGAGCTGTCCTGGGTCTACCTCGGCGACGTCGGACTCACCGCGGGTGACCACACGTTCGAGCTGCGCCTCGCCGTCCAGCCCGGCGAAAACACCGTCAGCGGGTTCGACTGCTTCGTGCTCAGCCGCGGGCCGTTCTTCCCCCGCGGCGTCCTCAAGCCCGACCAGCCCGCCCCCGCCGACCCCGAACCCGGCTGGTTCGCCTTCGACCCGCCGCTCGACCCGTTCGCCCAAGACGCGCCGCTCGACCTGCGCCACCTCAACGAACCCATCGCCGGCCTCCACGGCCGTGTCCGCCGAACCCCCGCAGGCGACGAGCTCCTGCTCGGCGACGGCACCCCCGTCCGCTTCTGGGGCGTCAACGTCAGCCAGAACCAAACCAGCCAACCCGACCCGCAAGTCGATCACATGGCCCGCCGCATGGCCAAGCTCGGCGTCAACATGGTCCGACACCACGGCCCCATCTGGTTGCCCCACTCGCCCGGACGTCTCGACGCCCGACGCCTCGACCGCCTCCACCACGCCGTCGCCGCCTGCAAACGCCACGGCATCTACACCAACCTCAGCTGGTACTTCCCCGTCTGGATCGACGACGGCCACGACCTCGGCCTCGCCGGCTACGCCGACCAACCCTCCGACCAACGCAAGCCCTTCGCCGTCCTCTTCTTCAACGAACAAGCCCAGCAGCACTACTTCGACACGCTCCGCGAACTGCTCACCACCCCCAACCCCTACACCGGCCTCACCCTCGCCGAGGACCCCGCCGTCGCCCTCGTCGAACTCTGCAACGAAGACAACCTCTTTTTCTGGACCTTTAACCGCAAAGCCGTGCCCCCGGAACAGTGGCAACTGCTCGAACGGAAGTTTGGCGAATACCTCGCCGAAAAATACGGCTCGCTCGCCGCGGCGCTGCAACGCTGGCCCAAGGCCAAGCACGAGCGGGACGATGTTTCCCGGGGTCGGGCAGGGGTTAACGAGGCGTGGACCATGACCCGCGAAGCGCTCGCCGACATGAACGCCGACGAACGCGACCGCACCGCCGAACAGGTCGGGTTCCTCGCCAAGCTCCAGCGCGGCTTCTACGAGCGGGCCGGCCGCTTCCTCCGCGACGAACTCGGCTACACCGGCCTGACCTCGGCCGGCAACTGGTACCCCGCCGACCCCACGCTGATGGACGCCGTCGAACGCTGGACCTACACCGCCGCCGACGTCATCGACCGCCACGGCTACTTCAACCCCAAACACCAAGGCGACGGCGCCAGCTACTCCGTCCGCCTCGGCCACACCTACCAAGACCGCCCCGCCGTCCGCGAACCCGTCAAGCCGCCCCTGCGCACGATCCAGGTCGCCAGCCACCCGCAGATCATCTCCGAACTCGGCTGGTCAAACCCCAACGCCTACCGCGCCGACGCCACGCTCCTCACCGCCGCCGCCACCGCCACCCAGGGACTCGACGGCGTGTTCTTCTTCATCTGGAACATGAACTCGGGCGTCGACACCGTCACCAACAAGTTCCCCCTCTCGACGCCCGTCGTCGCCGGCTCGTTCCCGGCCATGGCGCTGATGGTCCGCCGCGGCGACCTGCCGCCCGCGCCTGTCGCCGTTCACGAAGCGCTCCGCACCGAAGACCTCTTCGACCTCGAAGGCACCGCCGCCTCCACCGACGCGGCGTTCGACGCCTTCCGCGCCGCCGACGTCCCGCCCGGCACCGCCATGCCCGGCAACCTCACCCGCTTCGACCCGCTCTCCGCCTGGGCCGGCCGCGTCACCCGCTCCTACGACGCCCCCGGCGACCGCGACCGCCACCTCAACCTCCGCGGCGCGATCGACCGCCCCCGGCAAACGATCCGCAACCTGGGCGGCGGGTTCACCTGGGACTACGGACTCGGCGTCGCCGTCGTCGACGCCCCGCGCTGCGTCGCCGCCGCCGGCTTCCTCGCCGACGCCGGGCCGATCGTCGCCGGCCCCGTCACCATCGACTCAAACAACCACTACGCCCAGGTCGCCGTCATCGCCCTCGACGACCGCCCGATCGCCGTCTCCCGCCGCCTGCTCATCCAGGCCGTCACCGAAGAAAAACTCCAGGGCTTCGCCGCCCCCGACGGCACTATCACCGACCTCGGCCGCCCGCCCTGGAACCTCAAACGCGTCGCCGCCCGCGTCACACTCGATCTCACCGACGCGCCGGTCCGGCGCGTCGTCGCGCTCGACGGCAACGGACAAGCCACCGCCGACGCCGTCACTCACGAAGGCGACGGCGTCACTCAACCGCTCACCGTCACGCTCCCGCCCGATCGACTCTACACCGTGATCGAGCGCTGACAAACGATCACCGTTAGCCCCGGGCTTTGCCCGGGGGCAAACGGATCGGGCCGCACAAATCACCGGCTTCACCCCGCGATCCGCCCGATCAACCACCGCGCGAACGCCTCCTTGTCCATCGCCCCCGGCTCGTCGCGCTCGCCGTCGGCGGTCAGCAGCACGCCCGCGATCCCGTCGGTCTCCATCGTCACCAGTGGGTTGGCCACGATCGCGTCCACCCCTTTGCGTTTCATCTTCGCGACCGCGCGCTCTTCCAATTGGTGCGGCTCCTCGAGGGCGAAGGCGACCACCGTCTGGTCGTCGCGCTTGGTCGACGCGACGCCGGCGACGAGGTCGGGCGTGCCTTCGAGCTCGATCTTGAGATGCTTCTTGCGTTCGGTCTTGCCCGCCACAGCCCCGGCCACGCGGTAGTCGGCGACGGCCGCGGCCATGACCAACAGGTCGCATTGCGGGAAGTGCTCGCCCAGCAACGCTTCGAGCTCGGCCGTCGTCTGGAAGCGGACCACCTCGATGCGTTCGCCCAGCGTGGTCGGCGCGAGCACCGGACCCAGCAGCAGCGTCACGCCGTGCCCGGCCCGCGCCGCGGCGTCGGCGAGCGCGATCCCCATCCGGCCGCTGGAGCGGTTGCTGATGAAACGCACCTCGTCGATGGGTTCGCGCGTCGGGCCGGCGGTGATGAGGATCTGCATGAAGACGATGGGTTACCGAGGCGGCGTGAGCGGTTCGGGACCGAGGGTCACGAGGGTCATCTCGCCCGGCGGGTGGCCGGCGACGAAAGCGTTGAGACGGTCAAGGGTGATCGAGTCGACCTCGGCGGCGGCCTCGTCGAGCGTGCGCGGCCGGCCGAAGACGTAGACGTCCGAGGCGATCGACGCGGCGCGGGCCGAAGTCGATTCGCCCTGCATGACCAGGCTCGACTTCATGCCGACGACCGCCCGCTCGAACTCGGACTGGTCGACACCTTTGGATAATCGGCGTAACTCGGCGACGAGCACGTCGAGGGTTTCCTGCGCCCGGGGCGCAGTCGTGCCGGCGTAGGCCATCACGTCGCCGCGGTCCTTCTGGCCGGCGTAGCTGGCGTACACCGCGTAGACCAGGCCCCGCTTCTCACGCACCTCGGTGAACAGCCGGCCCGACATCCCGCCCGACAGCACCGCCACCGCCGCCTGCTGCAACGCGCGGCCCGCGTGCGTCTCGGCCACCGCGGGGTAGGCCGCGGCGATGTGGACCTGCGTCGAGTCGGCGTTTTCGTGGTGCACGCCCCCGCCCGCCGCGGCGTCGGCGTCGAGCGGCGGTGCCTGTCCGCCCCAATCGCCCAGCAGTTCTTCGACCCGGGCGAGCAGCGTGTCCCAGTCGAACTTGCCGGCGAACCCGAGGATCGACCCGCCGGCCACGAACCCCGCGTCGGCAAACCCACGGACGTCGTCGATCGTGGTCGCTTGCAGGTGGTCGCGCTCGCCCAGCGGCGACCGGCCGATCGGATCGGGGTAGTGGCGCGACCGCAGCTCGAGCATCGCCCGCCGCTGGGGCTCGTCGTCGAGGGCGTCGATCGACTGGATCGCCAGGTCCAGGCTCGGCGGCAGCTCGGCCGGGTCGAGGACGGGGGCTCGGACCATGTCGAACAGCAGCGGCAGCGCCTCGTCGGCCTTGGCCGACAGCATCGTCGCCCCGAGCCGAAAGAACCGGGTCTGGGCGTCGGTCGACCGCTGGACGCCGAGCGTATCGAGGGCGTCGACGTGTGCACGGGAGTCGAGTTCGCCCGCCCCTCGACAGACCATCTCGGCCAGGAGCGGGGCGACGCCCAGCCGATCGGCGGGCTGCCGGGCGAGCCCGGCGGGGGTGAGCAGGGTCATCGCCAGCGACTCGACGCCGGCGATCGGCTCGGCGACGACCTCGAGTCCGTTGGGCAGGGTGGACCGGTAAATCTCGGGCATGGCCGGGATTGTAGCGGGCCGGGGTGGGCGTCAAATCGACGCGGCGCTCAGCGTGTCCGGTCTTTGAGCCGGGCCCGGCCGACCGGGGCGGGCTCGGGCGCGGGTTCCGCCGCGGCGATCGGCAAGTCGTAGGTCGGCCGGGGGTCCGAAGCGAAGAGGCTGGGCGGTGGCGATTCGGGGGGCGCTTCCGGGGGCGTTTCCGGGGGTGTGGCTTGGGGGCGAGGCGGTAGCGTGGCCATCGCGGGGCCGGGCGTGGTGCCGGGCGAGTAAGCCAGCGGGGTGCGGGCGGGGTCGGTGTCGCGTTGGAGTTCGGCGAGTTCGACGCCGTTGACGTGGTTGTAGAGCGCCAACGCGTCGTCTTCGCCGATGGTGGCGGCGACACGGGCGCGGAACAGGCCGACGTTGGGGTTGTACCAGAACTGGGCCTGGTCCCGGCGGACGGCGACGGGGTCCGGCGGATGAGCGGCGCGGTCGCCGGGCGGGGCGATATCGATCCACGGCCGGGCGGTCGCTTGGCCGGCCGAGGTCAACTTGTCGTCGAGGATGAGCAGGGTGTTGCGAGGCAGGTTCTGACCGAACCACTCCGGCAGCACCGCCACGGGCCAGAGCGTGCGGGTGGTTTCGAGAGAGCGGTCGAGCGCGCCGTAATAGGAAGCGCGTTCATAGAGCTGAGCCAGCGCGTCGCGGGTGACCGCTGCCTGCTGGACCTGAGTATCGGAGCCGCTGCGGGCGAGGAAGAGCCCCGCGGCGACCGCCGCGACCGCCACGGCCACTAAACCATTGACCCATCGACTCATCAATCAATCCGGCCTGTCACGTTCGGCACTCGGTGCGGTTTTTCCAGACTCCGTAAATATCCTTATTTCGGATCGGCGGCCGGCAAAATACAGTGGTTTCCGACGCAGGCTTGGGTTATTCTTTCATGCCGCTGTTACAGCCATCACAACCACACCGGGCCGCGCAACCGTGCCACCAAAAACGGCGAGCCGAACTCTTGGCGTCCGAGGCTCGGGTGTTCCGATATCAAGGTTTCAACCGCATTTCCACGAAAGCTTGAACCCGATGTTGACTTCACCGATCCCAACGGTTCCACATCCGGCGGGCGTCTCCAACCCCCCTTGCGACCTGCCCATCGCCGACCCGGCGTATGCCCGGAGGTTCGCCGGGCCCGTCGGCGCGTACCTCCTTAGCGTTCAGGCCCACGCCACGCGGCGGATGCTCGCGCCGTTCCACGCGGCGCGGGTGCTGGACCTGGGCGGCGCCCACGGCCAGAACGCCGAGCTGCTCTGCGATCTGGGCCACGACGTGACCGTGTACGGCTCGGCCCCCGGGAGCCAGCGGCCGGTCCTCGACCTGGTCCGCGACGGCCGGGTCCGCTTCGATCGCGGGCCGCTCGACCGGCTCCCGTACGGCGACAACGACCTCGACGTCGTCGTCAGCTACCGCATCACGGCCCACGTCGACGACCCCGCGGCGTTCGTCGCCGAGATGTGCCGGGTGGCCCGGGGCGCGGTCGTCCTCGACTACCCGTCGTGGCGCAGCGTCAACCTCGTCGGCCCCGCCCTCTTCGCCCTCAAACGCCACGTCGAATCCGGCACCCGGCCGTACCGGTCGTTCTGGCCCGGTCAGGTCGACCGCTGGTTCGCGGACCACGGCTTCGTCCGCGCCGACACGTTCGGGCAGTTCGTCTGGCCGATGGCGCTGCACCGGCTGCTTCAGCGTCCCGGGTTGTCACGATCCGCCGAGGCCGTGCCGCGGGCCTTGGGTCTGCATCGCTTTTTCGGTTCGCCGGTGATCGCGTGCTATCGGCCGCGCCCCTGACCGTCTGTCCCCGGAACGTCCACGCCGAAACACTCGGCCCGCCCCCGGAAAGTGTTCGGCTATACTCGCGCCGACCGCCGCTCAACGTCGCGAGAAACGCCGTGCACAAGTACGTCATCATGGGCCCCCAGGGCTCGGGCAAGGGC
The DNA here is from genome assembly GCA_039819425.1 of Planctomycetota bacterium. Taxonomy (GTDB): domain Bacteria; phylum Planctomycetota; class Phycisphaerae; order Phycisphaerales; family Phycisphaeraceae; genus Algisphaera. The sequence goes on along the minus strand of JBCBSA010000003.1, from coordinate 4,222 downwards.
ACCCAGGCCAAGCTGCTCAAGGAAGCCCTCGACCTCACCCACATCAGCGTCGGCGACATCTTCCGCTGGAACGTGCAGTCGCACACCAAGCTCGCCGCCCGCATCAAACGCACCGTCGACGCCGGGCTGCTCGTCCCCGACGAGATCGTCGAGGAGATCGTCGAGTCTCGGCTCAAGGAACACGACTGGAACTACGGCTTCATCCTCGACGGGTTCCCCCGCAACATGGAGCAGGCCCGCTTCTTCCTCGAAAGCTACGATATCACTGCGGTCATCTACATCGACGTGCCCCGGGAAGTCACCATCGAACGCGCCCTCGCCCGCCGGCTCTGCGCCGGGTGCGGGCTGGACTACAACCTGATCTTCCACCGCCCCGAACAACCCGACACCTGCGACGTCTGCGGCGGCCGACTCGAGTCACGCGCCGACGACAACGAAGAGGCCCTGCGCAAGCGCCTCGACGATTTCAACAACAAGACGATGCCGGCGCTGGAGCTGTTCGACACCAAGGAACTGGTCCACCGCATCGACGGCACCCGCGACCGCGACACGGTGTTCGCCGACATACGGGAGCGGTTGGGGCTGGATTCGGGATAAGACGAGGGCGGCTCCGCCGCACCCGCTAAGCACGCAGTGGTGAACCCTAAAGACCGAGGCGCGGACTTACACCAACAGCGCCGCGGGGTTTTCCAAGAGGCGTTTGAGGGTGGCCAGGTACTCGGCGCCGACCGCGCCGTCGATGGTGCGGTGGTCGCCCGACAAGGTGACGTTCATCTCGTGGCCGACGACGATCTCGCCGTCGCGGACGACGGGTTTTTCGATGGCGGCACCGACGGCGATGATGGCGGCATTGGGCGGGTTGACGATCGCGGTGAACTGGGTGACGCCGTACTGCGGCATGCCGAGGTTGGAGATCGTGATGGTCGAGTCGGACATCTCCTGGACGGTGAGGCCCTTGTCGCTGCGGGCGTTTTTGGCTAGCTGCTTGACGTCGGCGGAGATCTGGCGGAGGCCCTTGGCGTGGGTGTCGCGGATCGTGGCGACTAGGAGGCCGCCGCCCTTTTCCGGGGGCAGGGAGACGGCGACGCCGACGTTGACCGTGCCGTGCTGAACGATGCTGTCGCCGTTCCAGGAGCTGTTGACGGCCGGGTGTTCGACGCAGGCGAGGGCGACGGCGCGGGTGACGAAGTCGTTGATCGAGAGCTTGATGCCCTGGGACTCGAGTTGGCCGTTGATGGTCTTGCGCAGCTCCATCAGCGGGTCCATGTTGACGGCGACGCTGACCTGGAAGTGGGGGACCGTGGTCTTGGATTCGACCAGGCGTTTGGCGATGGTCTTACGCATCCCGGTGAGGGGGATGGTTTTTTGCTCAAGGGAGCCGGTCGCGGCCGCAACGGGGGCGGGGGCCGTGGCCGCCGTCGGCTTGGCGTTGGGTTGCGGAGCGGGTGCGCTTCCGGGGGCCTTGGCGGCGGCGAGGACGTCGCGCTTGATGATGCGGCCGTCGGGGCCGGTGCCCTTGACGGTGGAGAGGTCGAGGTTGTGCTCCTCGGCGAGCTTGCGGGCCAGCGGGGAGACACGGATTTTGCCGCCCGATGGTGCCGAAGCCTCGGCGTTGACCGTGCCGCCGGTGGGGTCGGCCGCGGAGGTGTCTTCGCCTTTCTTGGGGCCCGAGTCGGGCGCGGTGGCCGCCGGCGGCTTGTCCCCGCCGCCGCCGGAAGCGTTGGCGTTCTTGATGGCGTCCTCGGCGGACTCGCCGTCCTCGGCCAGCAACAGGATCCGATCGCCCACGGGCACGGTCTCACCTTCACCGACGGGGAGTTGAGCGACGGTGCCGTCGTCGAACGCCTGGAGTTCCATGGTGGCTTTGTCGGTCTCGACGTCAGCGAGGTGGTCTCCCGAAGCGACGGCGTCGCCCTCCTTGACCCGCCACTTGATGAGGGTGCCCTCTTCCATGGTGTCGGAGAGGCGGGGCATGGTGATTTCGATGGGCATGGCGGGGTTCCTTCGGGGGTGGACGTAAAGACCGGCCGACTCCCCCGAACAGGCGAGGCGGACGGTGCCGATCGCTTCCGGGATTCCGGGGTGGGGAGGGCGAGCGTTGACGGGCTGCGCGACGCCGGGCCGTGAATATTAACCCTGTGGGGGCGACCGTGCCTGGGCCGCGCGCGGAAGTTTCGCGCGCGAAAAAGCCCTCGACCGAACGGACCGAGGGCTTGGGGTAAGGAGTGTGCGGGTGAGGCCGAGCGTGGGGCCGGGTTATTCGGCGTCGTGGGGGCGGCGGCGACCGGCGAGGGCGCCCATCAGGGCGAGGCCGGCCAGGGCGGCCGAGGGCGTCGGGGCCGCGACGGGCGAAGACCCGCCGCCCGAGCCGCCGCCGGTGGGCGGGGTGGTGTCGATCGGGGGTGTCGGGGGCGTGTTGTTCGGGGGCGGCGTCTGCTGGACCTGCTGCGGGATCCAATCGGGACGATCTTCGTCGTCGAAGCGGACGTTGAACAACACGCCGAAGGCGGAGTCGGGGATCTCGTGCTCGAACTCGTCGTCGTCGAACTGGACGTTGAACGGGAACCCGCTGGGCCCGGCCGTGGCCGAGGGGGCCGGCACGAATCCGACGGCGGCGACCAGGGCGATCATCGCGAGCCAGGCGATTCGGTGGGGAGACAGGATAAGCATGGGCGCAGAAACCTTTCTGCCGGGGCCGCGAATCCGTGGTGGTCGTCGGCGTGGCTTGGTGGTGTCGTCCGTCGCGGATCGGAGGGCCGGCCTTGGCCCGTCCGCCCCCTGAACGATGGGGCTGATCCCGCGACCCTTCAAGCAAGCCACAGCTCCGCCGGGATGCAAGCCAGGAAAGCGGAAAAACCCTGAATTTTGCGGCCCGCTCGGCGAAATGGGGGCTTACAGATACCCCGGTCTACCCAGACTGACACCCGGGTCGAGAAGCACGGCCCCATCTATCGCAAAACCACCCGGCCGGGTCAGGCGTTGTAGGTCGTCTGGCGCACGGCCTCGGCGATCTTGCGGGCGTTGGGGAGCATCTCCTGCTCGAGTTGTCGGTTGTAGGGGGCGGGCACGTCGTCGTTGAAGACGCGGGCCACGGTGTTGTCCAGGTCGTCGAAGCAGTGCTCGTAGACCTGGGCGGCGACCTCGCTGCCGACCGACGCGAAGGGCCAGCTCTGGTCGACGACGACGCAGTAGTTGGTCTTGCGGACGCTCTTGGCGACGGTGTCGATGTCGAGGGGGCGGTAGGTGCGGAGGTTGATCACCTCGAGGTCGATGCCGTCCTTTTCGAGGGCCTCGGCGGCTTCGAGGGCGAAGTGGACCGGTCGGCCGGCGGAGACGACGGTGCAGTCGGCGCCTTCCTTGATGACCTCGGCCTGACCGAGCGGGATCACAAAGTCGTCGTCACCTTCGGGCGGGGCCCACTGTCCGCCTTCGAGGTAGCGGGAGAAGTCTTTGTCGCCGCGGGCGCCCATGCCGAGCATGCGTTCGGACTCGAGGTTGAAGAACGGGTCTTCGTCGCGGATGCCGGCCTTCAGGAGGCCCTTGGCGTCGCGGGGCGTGGCGGGGACGGCGAGCTTGAGGCCCGGCACGCTGCTGAACATGCTCTCGACCGACCAGGAGTGGGTCGACCCGAGCTGGCCGCCGGCGCCGTTGTTGCCGCGGAAGACGATGGGGCAGCCGAACTGGCCGCCGGACATGTACAGCATCTTCGGGGCGTTGTTGATGATCTGGTCCGCGGAGACGAGGCAGAACGACCACGACATGAACTCGATGATCGGCCGCAGCCCGTACATCGCCGCCCCGATGCCCAGCCCCGCGAAGCCGGTCTCGGAGATGGGCGTATCGACGATCCGCCGGGGGCCGAACTCGTCGAGCATGCCCTCGCTGACCTTGTACGCCCCGTTGTACTCGGCGACCTCCTCGCCCATCAGGAAGATGCGGTCGTCGGTCCGCATCTCTTCCTGCATCGCTTCACGGAGGGCTTCGCGGTACTGGATCTTTCTGTCGGCAGCAACCATCCACGGAGTATAGCGGACCGCCGAAAAACGGGCCTTCCCGGGCTACGCCAAGGGCGGGTGGATCAGGTGAAGTTGGCGAGGATGAAGAACAGGATCAGCCCGAGGATCGGCCCGCCGACGCCCATCAGGCCGAAGACGACGAGGGCGACGATCCAGGTCTTGTCGTCTTTGTCCGGGTTCATGACGTCGGAGGTGGCGCGGGGCAT
>JBCBSA010000002.1:0-25964 GCA_039819425.1 Planctomycetota bacterium | reverse complement strand
CGATGCCCGACGCGCCGGCGCGGGCGGTCCGGCCGATGCGGTGGACGTAGGACTCGGGGTCGTCGGGTAGGTCGTAGTTGAACACGTGCGAGACGTTGTCGACGTCGATGCCGCGGGCGGCGATGTCGGTGGCGACCAGGACGTGGCATCGGCCGTCGCGGAAGCGGTCGAGGCTGCGTTGGCGGGCGTTCTGGGTCTTGTTGCCGTGGATCGCCTCGGCGGGGACGTCGGCGTGGCGGAGCTTCTTGACCAGCTTGTCGGCGCCGTGCTTGGTGCGGGTGAAGACGATGGCGCGGCTGATCGAGTGGTGGTTGAGCAGGTGGACGATCATGGCCGGCTTGTGCGGGCGGTCGACGAAATAGAGCGCCTGCTCGACGCGTTCGGCGGTGGTGGACTGGGGGGCGACATCGATGCGGACCGGGTCGGTCAGCAACTCCTTGGCGAGCTTGGCGATCGCCGACGGCATAGTCGCGGAGAACATGAGGGTCTGGCGCTCGGCGGGGAGTTGCTTGGTGATCCGGCGGATGTCGGGGATGAACCCCATGTCGAGCATGCGGTCGGCCTCGTCGAGGACGAAGGTCTCGACGCGGGAGAGGTCGACGTGGCCCTGGTTCATGAGGTCCAGGAGTCGGCCGGGTGTGGCGACGACGATATCGACGCCGCGTTGGAGTTTGCGGACCTGGGGGTTCTGGTTGACGCCGCCGTAGACGACGCAGCCGGTGAGCGGGAGGTGTTGGCCGTAGTCGCGGAAGCTGTCGGCGATCTGTTGGGCGAGTTCACGGGTCGGGGCGAGGACGAGGCAGCGGGGCAGCCGTTTGCCCCCGGAAGTTTTACCCCCGGAAGTGTTCTTGCCGTGTCCGGGAGTTTTCCTACCGATGGTTTTTTTTTCGCTGCGATCGGCGGGCGTGTTTCTTAGGGCGGGCCCACGGATGGAATCCGTGGGCTTCCGGGTCAGGCGGTGGAGGGTGGGGAGGGCGAAGGCGGCGGTTTTGCCGGTGCCGGTCTGGGCGCAGCCGAGCACGTCGCGGCCTTCGAGGGTGTGGGGGATGGTCTGGGCCTGGATGGGCGAAGCGGTTTCGTAGCCGCGGTCGGCGACGGCGCGGAGCAGGGGGGCGGCGAGGGGGAGGTCGGTGAATTGCATGGAGCAGGGAGGTGACAGGCGAGGTGTCGGGGCGGAAGTAAAAAGCCCACGTTCGGCGAACGTGGGCTTCGGGGGTTCGGAGACCGCGGAGCGGGGTTATTTGAAGGCTTCGGGGGACTCGGTGCTGGGCGAATCGTCGAGGGGGACAACGGTGGAAGTCGGCGACAGGGCCGTGCCGGTGGTGGCGGGGGCGGTGCTGGAGGCGGACGGCGGGGCGCTGGGGGACTCGGGTTGGGGGGTGAGGAAAACCTCGACGCGGCGGTTGGCCTCTGAGCCCCGGGGTCCGTTGGGCTCGACGGGGCGGAACTCGCCGTAGCCGGCGATGCTCATGCGGGCTTCGGGGACGCCGGCGGAGCGGAAGGCGATCATGACCGACCGGGCTCGGGCAACGGACAAGCCCCAGTTGTCGCCGAACTGCTGCTTGACGAAGGCGTTTCGGATCGGCACGTTGTCGGTATGGCCGACGACGCGGACCTCGTAGTCCGAGGCGGCGGGGGAGACGAGGACGGTCGAGAGCTGGTTGACCAGCGGCACGGCCGACTCGCGGAGCTCGGCCTTGCCCGAGCCGAAGGTCACGTCGCTGCGGAAGCGGATCGCGCCGGTCTCCTTGTCGTAGGACATGAGGTCAGGGTTGGCGTTGGCGAGGGCTTCGAGCTCGTCGGCGAGCTCGACGGGGATCGGCGTGGTGCCGGCGCGGGCGAGCTGGTCGCGGGCCTTGGCGAGGGCGGCTTCGAGCGAGGCCTTGTCGGCCAGGGCATCGGCGAGCTGGGCCTGGAGGTCGCTGTTGGGGTTCTTGGCGTCGCGGAGGATGGCGATCTGACGTTCCCTGTCCTCGAGCTGGGCCTGGAGGTCGAGGATCTGCTCCTGGGAGAGGCGGTACTGGTCGCGGAACTGGTCGAGCTCGTTCTGGGCGACGCAGCCGGTGAGCCCGGGGGTGAGGCCGGTCAGGACGAACACGGACGCGGCGAGGGCGAGCGTGGGGAAAGTGCGGCGGGTGGTCATGATGGGGATTCCGGGGTCCGGGGTCATGGATTCCTTGGATTCGACGAAGGCGCGAGTTTAACACGGTGGGGTCGATCGGGACAGGCGAGCGGCGTGGTCGCGGCGTGGGGGACGGGGTGTAGACTGCGGGCCATGGACTCAGGGGCAACCGGCGAAGCGACGGGCGGGGGCCTGCGGCGGGCGACGCTGGTGCGGGCCGGCTCGGTGGCGGGTTTCGGCGGCTTCGACGGTGGCGAGGCCCGGCCCGGGGCGGTGCTGCTGGACGCCGACGGCGAGGTTGCGGCGGCGGGGGCGGCGGACGAACTGGAACGCGAGTTCGGCGGCGACGTGGGCCGGACGGAGGACCGGCCGGGTGAACTGCTGCTGCCGAGGATGGTCAATGCGCATTGTCATTTCGAACTCACCGCGATCGGCCCCCGGCCGTACACGGGCTCGTTCACCCGCTGGGTCACGCGGCTGATCGAAGAGCGGCCGCGCGACGCCGGGGCGGTGGCCCGGTCGGTGGCCCTCGGCGCGGCGATGTCGCTGGCGGCGGGTGTCGAGGCGGTGGGCGACATCGGCGGGGCGCGGTTCGGCGAAGACGCGGCGTGGGACGCCTTGCGGGACAGCGCGTTGGTCGGGGTCTACTTCCCGGAGCTGCTGGCGATGGACGGCGAACGAGCGGACGCCGAACTCGAGCGGCTGCGGGCGTTGCTGGAGGGTCCCGCGGACACGGGCGGGATGCGGCGCGGCGTCTCGCCCCACGCCCCGTACTCGACGGGCCCGGCGGTCTACGAGGCCGCCGCCCGGGCCGCCGCGGACCATGGTGTGGTGGTGACCACGCACCTGGCCGAGACGCTCGACGAGCAGCGGTTCGTGGCCGAGGCCGCGGGGCCGTTCCGCGAGTTCCTGGAGTCTCGCGGGCTGTGGGCCGACCGCTACGCCCGGCAGTACGGGAGCGGGCGGTCGCCCGTGCGGTGGATGGAGCCGTACCTGCGGCGGGGGCGGTGGGTGCTGGCGCACTGCAACTACGTGGACGACGACGACATCGCGTTGCTGGCCGAGACCGGGGCTTCGGTCGCGTATTGCCCGGTCGCCAGCGCGTACTTCGGGCATCGAGATCATCGGTATCGGGATATGTTGGCTGCGGGGGTCAACGTCGGCCTCGGTACCGACTCGATCGTCTGCCAACCTTCGGGGGAAGAACAACCGCTCGGCCTGCTGCCTCAGGTCCGGCGTCTGTACCGACGCGACGCGACCGACTCGACGTTGCTCTTGCGGATGGCGACGGAATACGGTCGGTCGGCTCTGGGGCTCGACCACGCTCCGCAGCGGGCGGCGGCGGCGGCGTTCGATCCGGACGACTCGACGCCGGCGTGGACGCAGGTGCTCCGCGGAACGGGCCCGTTGCGGCCGGTCGGGGCGGTCTGAGTGATCGATAAGCGCCTCGGTTTCGGATTCGTTTCGTCCTTGAATACGTAGGGTTCAGATATGAAGCTGGGTTGGATCGGGTTGGGCATCATGGGCGCGCCGATGGCGGGGCGGCTGATGGAGGCGGGGCATACGTTGGCGGTGTGGAACCGCACGCCGGCGAAGGCGCAGCCGCTGCTCGACCGCGGCGCGGCGTGGGCGGATTCGCCGTCGGCGGTCGCGGCGGGCGGGGCGGAGGTCGTGTTCGTCAACGTGACCGACACGCCCGACGTCGAGGCGGTGTTGTTCGGCGGGGACGCGATCGAAGCGGGCCTCGCGGCGGGTGCGCCCCGAGGCCTCGTCGTCATCGACCACTCGACGATCAACCCGGTGGCAACGCGCGAGTTGGCCCGACGGCTACACGACACGTGCGGGGCCACGCTGCTCGACGCGCCGGTCTCGGGCGGCGACGTCGGTGCGCAGCGGGGCACGCTCAGCATCATGGTCGGCGGCCCGGCCGAGGCGGTCGCCCGCGTCCGGCCGCTGCTCGACGTGCTCGGTCAGACCGTCACGCACGTTGGCGACTCGGGGGCGGGGCAGGCGTGCAAGGCCTGTAACCAGGTGGCGGCGGTGGGGGCGTTGCTCGGGGCGGTCGAAGCGCTGGCGTTGGCCGACCGATTGGGTCTGGACAAGGCGACGATGATCGACGTGGTGGGTGCCGGGGCGGGCGGGTCGTGGCAGCTGTCGAACCTGGGGCCGAAGGTCGCGGCGGGCGACCACGAGCCGGGCTTTTTCATCGACTACCTCTTGAAAGACTTGGCGATCGCCGCCGACGCGGCGCGCGACGCCGAGCTGTCGCCGACGCTGATCCCGCTGGCCCGGGCGTTGTTCCGGTCGGTCAGCGACGAGGGCGGCGGTCGGCTGGGCACGCAGGCGGTCGCCCGGGCTTACGAACGGCTCGGCGGGTTTTCGTTTGAGTGAGGTTGGCGGGGGATTAAAATCCGGTGAAAGCGGGTTGTTCTCGCGGATCGACCTGGACGAACTGAGAGTGACCCATGACCCGTTTTTCTGCCGTTCCTGACCCCGCCCGCCCCCTCCGGCCTGCGGCGTCGGTGCCGGCCGCGGGCGTGAGGCTTCCCTATCTGTCTCTTTCGTTGGTGTTCGTCTCGGCCCTCGACGTGATCTTCACCTACGCCGTGCTGGTGCTCGGCGGGATGGAGGCGAACCCGATCGCCAACGCCGTGCTCGAGAGTCCGGCCGGGTTCCACGGGCTGATCGGCTACAAGTTCGTGATCGTCGCCGCGGTCATCCTGATCGCCGAGTTCATCGCCCGCCACGCCCTCGACACCGCCCGCCGCCTGATGCTGGTGGGCATCGCGATCAGCGCGTTCCCGGTCGTGTGGTCGCTGTCGCTGCTGTCGCAGCACCTCTAAACACGTCCCGAGTCCCCGACGACCTTGGGCCGTATGCCTCTTCGTCCTCGTGGCTCGTCATCACCATCCGTATCCGCCATGGCTCACTCGCTTGCCGCGGGTCATGCCGATGACGAGCCACGAGACCGAAAACGATCCAGGCAAACTTTCCCCGGGTCCACCGCTTCAGCCTCCGAACAGCCCCATCTGTCCGTCGAGCCGCGGCCGTCGAAAGTGCTTCCGCGCGATCGGTCGGACGTCGCGGTTCAGCCCGTACTTGCGGCAGTACACGTCGAACATCCGCTTGAGGTGCTCGACGTGCACCCCCGTCCCCCGCCTCCTGTCGTGCCCGCCCGCACCCCCACGCCCGCCCCCGGGATCGCCAAGTCCGCCCCCAGGAGCAGGTTCCGCCGAGCTTCCGGGAGTGCCCCCCCGGAACGGGGCACCCCGCGGATCGCCGCCGCGTTGGTCGTGGGCCTGATTAAAAGCCGGGTCTCGCCGCGACGTTGTCCCCAGCGTCCCCGCTGAGTCCCGTGTGACCTCCACCTCCAAAGCATCACGCCCCGCCGCGGCCAAATTCCGGGGGGGGTTGGCGACCATCTTCGAGGTGGCGTCGTCGAGCTTGACGCGCTCGGCCATCGGGCCGCTGTCGTACAACTTCCCGCCGCGGGCCTGACGGATCAGCGACTCGACGTGTCGGGCCCGGTCCGGGTGGACGTTGCGTTGCAGCCAGTCGAGGAACAGGTCTTTGAGCTGGTACGGCAGACGAAGCAGCACCCACGCCACCCGCCGCGCCCCCGCGTCCGCCACCGCTTCCAAGAGCCGCGGCAGCTCGTGGTCCGTCAGCCCCGGGATCACCGGCGCGATGTTCACGCTCACCGGCACCCCCGCCTCCGTCAGCTTCCGGATCACCCGCAGCCTCGCTGTCGGCGGCGACGCCCGCGGCTCCAGCCGCGTCGCCAACTCGTCGTCCAGCGTCACCAGCGTCACCGTCACCCGCCCCGCGTTCACCTCGCCCAGCCGCTGCCACAGGTCCAGGTCCCGCAGCACCAGCGTGTTCTTCGTCATCGTCGACACCGGCTGAAAACAACTCGCCATCACCTCCAGACACCCCCGCGCAATCTTCAGTTCCTTCTCGAGCGGCTGATAGATGTCCGTGATCGCCGACATCACGATCGGCTCTCCCGGCCAGTGCTTGCTCGCCAGCTCCCGCTTGAGTATGTCGGGGGCGTCGTGCTTCGCCACGATCTTCGTCTCGAAGTCCAGCCCCATCGAGAACCCCAGGTATTCGTGGTACGGCCGGGCAAAACAGTAGATGCACCCGTGCTCGCACCCCCGGTACGGGTTCACCGTCCAATCAAACGGCACGTCCGACGTCGGCTTCACCCGATTGATGATCGTCCGCGTCTTATCCGCAAACACCTGTAACGCCACCGCCCCCCCCGGATGTTGACCCGGAAGTTTCCCCTCTCCTTTCGAGTGTTTCCGGGGGGCGGTCGCCGACCGCTTGTCGCTCGGACCCGCCCGCTGGGCCTCCGCCGCGTCCGCTTCCCGCTCGTCCCGGTCCGCGTCTATCGCGTCTCCCGACACGTGCACCCGGTTCGCTTCGAACCGGTTCCCCGGGTTCAGCCCCGCACCCCGCCGATGCGGGGTTCCACCCGCCAACGCGTCCCTGAACTCGGGCTCGACCCCATCTTTCGTCATACCAAACAAAATACAAACTTAATTTCGTTTGTCAACCCTTTGTCCCTCCCCGGCGTCTGCTCCCGGGCCGCAACACGACCGACGTCCGGATCGCTCGAACCCTGAGTTCAGCGATTGCGTCGAAGCTGTTTTTTCTGGGGGGCGACCGACCGCGAGACGCTGCGCGTCATCCGCTAAACGTGAAGTCGATCGTTGTGGATCAAGCGACGGACGTGAGCGAACAAAAATTAAAAAAACTTTATTTTAAAAAATTAAAAATACTATTTTTGATACTTTCGTACTTTTTGCGCGTCAATGATCAATAAAACGCTTGACATGTGAGGCATAAGCAACCTATCTTATCAAAAGTTTATCGATAAACTAGCGTAGTTGCGTAGCGTTCTTTGGTTTCTTTTTTCGAGTCAAGCAAAGTTTGGTCTCTGACAATTCTGAGGAGCTTTTTCATGATCCGTCAACGGATTCATCGTTTAGTTGTCTTGTGCGCCTGTCTTATTGTTATGTCGGCTGCGACCGCTCAAGGCCAATATGGATTTGTCCTTTACGAAGACTTTGAGTCGTACAACGGGCACCAGAGCTACAACACCACCAAGCTCTGGAACGACTTCCCCACAACGCTCTGGCAGGCCGGCATCAGCGCCGGGCGGGGCTACATCTCCGGTACCGCGCAAGGCGGGAGCAAGCACTCGCTGAAGATCACGTATCCCGCGTACCAGTCCGGATCGTCCAGCACGGGCGCTCAGTTCCAGGTCAACTTCCCCAACGGCGCGAAGTACACCGAGCTGTACTGCGAATACGATTTCCGGTTTTCCGGTGGATTCCAGTGGAAAGAGGGCGGCAAGATGCCCGGCCTGGGCGGCGGGGGCTTCACCGCCACCGGGGGCACGCTCGCCGACGGCTACAACGGCTTCAGCTCCCGCCTCATGTGGCGGAAGAACGGGACCATCGCCGCCTACGTCTACCGCGTGAACCGGCCCGCCGGCACGTCCTACGGCGAAGACTTCTTCTTCGAGGAAAACGGCCAGCGGGTCACGCTCAGCCCGAACAGGTGGTACCGCGTCAAGATGCGGGTCCGGCTCAACCAAGTTGGCAGCGCGGACGGGCGGATCACCTGCTGGCTCGACGGCACGCAGGTCCTCGACCGAGGCGGCATCGAGTGGCGTAAGACCAACAACCTCAAGATCGACAACTTCATGTTCAGCACCTTCCCCGGCGGGGGATCGGGCGACAGCCTCTTCTACCCGACCCAGACCCAGCAGGCGTGGTTCGACAACCTGCACTGCTTCACCTGGGGGCAGTGAATCGGCCGCTCAACGGCTTGTACCGGTCAAACGGTACGGGCCTCTTGTCTTCGACTCGCGGGATCGTCGGGTCGCCGGCACCGCTGCACGGATCAATCGGCTAGTCGGCCAGGACCGACGCGTCCGCGGCGACGTCCGACGGGGGCGCGCCCGCATACGTGAAGGTGACCGCCACGCGTTGCCAGCCGGCGCCCGCATCGCGGAGCGAATTCAGGCCGACGCGGACGAACCCGTCATGGCGTTGGAGTTGGCGGACGTAGCCGGGCACCGCGCCGGCGTCGGGGGTGGTCAGCGTGAACCGGCCGGCGAACGCTTCGGCCCGCTCGTCGCCGGCCGCGGCGCGGGACAGGTCCAGCCGGACCGGGCGGGCGCCCTCGGGCAGGGTCGCGGCCAGCTCGCCGATCGGGCGCGACCACGACGCGTCCGCCCCCAGCTCGGTGAACGCCCGGCTCTTGCCGCGCAGCTCGGCCTCGATCCAGCCCCGGGCTTCGGCCAACGCCTCGCCGCGTAGCGACGCCACGTCTTGCTCGGCCAGCGTGTCGAGCCCGGTCGGACGATCGACCAGCGCCGCCAGCCGGAGGTCAGCCACGGTGCCGTCGCGGCGGTCGTTGAGTTCGACACCCCGCAAGACCAGCCGACGCGGCGACGCCTCGATCGCCGCGAGCCAGCCGACCAGGTCGTCCCAGGCCCCGATCGCTTTCACCGTCATGGGGCGGATGTCGACGCCGTCGAGAATAAGCGGGTCTTCGGCGGTCAGCGTGTCGAGTGTGACGCCCGACCCCGCGGCCGAGGCCTGAAGCCAGGTCGAGGCGGCCTCGGGTTCGTGGGCGGGCCACATCTGCTCGGCGAAGTAGTCGAGCGCCAGCAGCCGGGCCGACAGCGCCTCGCGGGCCGCGAAGTCGGCCGACTCGTCGGGGGTCAGCGGTTCGGCCACCAAGAGGGGCAACGCCGGCTCGCCCGATTCGGTTGCGGCCGAAGCGGGCGGCTCGCTTCCGCCGTCGCAGCCGGTGAGGCCTGTAACGGTCAGGGTGAAACTGGTGATGGTGACGCTCAACGTCCGCCGAAGCATCCGCGGTTCTCCAGGGTTGCGGGGGGGCGACTCGCCTCGCTACGTTCGTCCGACTCTGCCCAGGTTATCGGCCGATCGGCGGGTTGAGTTGCGTGGCGGTCGCGAGAATCAGCCCTTCTTTTGCACCTTCGCCCACGTGTCACGCAGGGTCACCGTCCGGTTGAAGACCGCCCCCCCGGAAGACGCGTCCTGCGGATCACGGACGAAGTAGGCGTGACGCTCGAATTGCAGCGGCACGCCCGGCCCGTCGTCGAGGAGCGCCGGCTCGACCTTGGCCGTCACCGTGGTCAGCGAGTCCGGGTTGATGTTGCCTAACCAGTCGCCGCCATCGGGCGCTCGCTCGGGGTCTTCCTGCGTGAACAGGTGCTCGTACAGCCGGACCTCGGCGTCTTGGGCGTGGTCGGCGCTGACCCAGTGCAGCGTGCCCTTGACCTTGCGGACGTTGCCCTCGGCGTCGGGGGGGGGGCTCTCGCCGCCGCGGGTGTCGGGGTCGTAAGTGCAGAGCAGCTCGGTCACGTTCCCGTCGTTGTCGGTGATCGCTTCGACACACTTGACCCAGTAAGCCCACCGCAGCCGGACCTCGCGCCCTTCGGTGAGACGGAAAAACTTGCGGTTCGCGTTGGGCATGTAGTCGCTGCGTTCGACGTAGAGGTGTTTGCTGAACGGCACCTTCCGCGTGCCGTCGGCTTCGTTCTCCGGGTTGTTCTGGGCGTCGAACCACTCGACCTGATCGTCGGGGTAGTTCGTGATGGTCAGCTTGATCGGATCGAGCACAGCCATGCGGCGCTGGGCCTTGGCGTTGAGGTCGGCGCGGAGGACGTTTTCCAGCTTGGCGAACTCGATGTTGTTCTCCCGCTTGGCGACGCCGGCTTCCGTCCAGAAGCGGACGATGGCTTCCGGGGTGTAGCCCCGGCGACGCATCCCCCGCAGCGTCGGCATCCGCGGGTCATCCCAACCCGTGACGTGGCCCCCGGAAATGAGCTGCATGAGCTTGCGTTTCGACGTGATGAGGTACGTGATGTTGCCGCGGGCGAACTCGATCTGGCGCGTCTTGTGCGGCACACCCTCGGGGTGGCCGGCGACCTCGGCGATGCGGTCGATGAACCACTCGTACAACTCGCGGTTGTTCTTGAACTCCAGCGAGCAGAGCGAATGCGTGACGCCCTCGATCCAGTCGGATTGGCCGTGGGCCCAGTCGTACATGGGGTAGATGCACCACGCGTCGCCGGTGCGGGGGTGGGGCTGCTTGAGGATGCGGTACATCGTCGGGTCGCGCATGACGACGTTGGGCGAGGCCATGTCGATCTTGGCCCGCAGGACACGCGAGCCCTCGTCGAACTCGCCGGCCTTCATGCGTTCGAGCAGGTCGAGCGATTCTTCCGCGGGGCGGTCGCGGAAGGGCGAGGGGGTGCCGGGGCGGGTGAGGGTGCCGCGGTTCTCGCGGATCGCGTCGGCCGACTGGTCGTCGACGTAGGCGTGCCCGGCCCGGACGAGGGCGACGGCCCAGTCGTAGAGCTGATCGAAGTAGTCCGAGGCGTAGCACAGCCGGTCCCAGTCGAACCCCAGCCAGCGGACGTCGTCGCGGATGGCGTCGATGTACTCCTGTTCCTCCTTGGCGGGGTTGGTGTCGTCGAGCCGGAGGTTGCATTGGCCGTTGAACTGCTGGGCGAGCCCGAAGTCGATGGCGATGGCTTTGGCGTGGCCGACGTGGAGGTAGCCGTTGGGCTCGGGCGGGAACCGGGTCTGCACGTGAGACACCCGGCCCGCGGCAAGGTCAGCTTCGATCTCTTGGGTGATGAAATGTGAGGGTTGGTTTTCGGGGCTCATGACCGGGAAGTGTAACGGGGAGATGTGGGTTGTCGGTCGCCTGCGCGGCGGGCGGCAGGGGCTCCGCCTCTGCACTCCGAAGAGCAGACGAGCGGCGGGGCGGTTTGACGGGGTGTCGGGGCGGAGCCCTGACCGCCCGCCACATAGGCGATCGGATAATCAGAGGCCGAAATCAAAGCGCGTGGATGACAGTACAATTCGCGGCCCGATGGCTGATCCCCCCCCCTCCAATCCCGTGGTCACCCGCTTCGCCCCGTCGCCGACGGGGGAACTGCACATCGGCGGGGCACGCACGGCTTTGTTCGCCTGGGCCTACGCCCGGCGGCATGGGGGAAAGTTCCTGCTGCGGTTCGAGGACACGGATCGGAAGCGTTCGTCGAAGCAGGCCGAGCAGAACATCCTCCGCGACCTGGAGTGGCTGGGACTTCGCGGAGACAACCACGACTCGATTCCGAGGCAATCCGAACGGCTCGACCTCTACAACGCCGCTCTCGACAAGATGAAAGCTGCGGGGCGGACTTACGAGGACGACGGGGCGGTCCGTTTTCGGATGGACAAGCCGGTCGTGTTCGACGATGAGGTGTACGGTCGCATCGAGGTCGGAGCGGACGACCTCGAAGACTTCGTGATCCGCAAGGCGGATGGTTTTCCAACGTTCCACCTGGCGGTGGTCGTGGACGACGCCGAGATGGGCGTGACGCACGTCATCCGTGGGCAGGAACATCTATCGAATACGGCCAAACACGCGGCCCTGTACGACGCCTTGGGCGAGCCGCGCCCCGTCTGGTGCCACACGCCCAGCATCATGAACCCCGACGGCTCGAAGATGTCGAAGCGGGATAAGTTTAAATTTGCTAAGACACTTGTTCAGAAAAACGTGATTGGGAAACCTGATCTCGAAAAATCACTCTTGCTCTCATATTCAAGCCGCGCGGAAGTAAGCAGGACGCTCCAAGGAAATGTCTCTGAGCTTGTCGAAGAATTTGCGAATGACCTACGTTTTCCAGTAATCATTGCAGATTTATTTGATGCTCATCTCCCCGAAGTTAGCGTCGATGATTTTCGGCGCAGCGGACATATCGTGTCTGTCTTGCTCAACTATTTGGCCTTGCTTGGCTGGAACCCGGGTAACGACCTGGAGCGGTTTGACCTGGATTATCTATGCGAGCACTTTGACTTTGGCCGCATCGGCAAGTCCAACAGCAAGTTCGACCGCGACAAACTCGCGGCGTTCAGCCAGGACACGATCTTGCAGATGCCTCTGGAAACGTGGGCGCAGCGGGTGCGGGAGTTTTTTGAGCAGCACCATCCGGCTTATGTCGAGCGGCTGGGTGAGCACTTCGATTTGTTTGCCGAGGCTTACCGGGAGCGGAGCAAGACGCTGGCGGATCCGGCGACGCTTGGGAGGTTCTTCTTCGAGGTGCCCGAGGAATACAACCCCAAGGCGGTAAAGAAGAACCTGACGAAGAACGACGGCGAGGGCCTGGCGAACCTGCGACACGTACGGGACACGCTGGCGGCGCTCGACGAATGGTCGGCTGCGGCGACGCACGCGGCGCTCGATGCGTTGTCGCGGGAACTGGGGCTCAAGAACATGGGCGGTGTCGCCCAGCCGCTGCGGGTGGCGTTGACGGGGGCGGCGGTGTCGCCGGAGATCGGGCCGACGCTGGTGATCCTCGGGCGGGACGAGACGCTGCGGCGGATCGATGCGTGTTTGGCGGCGGTTTCGACGGACGCGTGAGCCTGGGCTCCATCGGGAAGACCACGTTATGAATTACTGGCTGTTCAAATCCGAGCCCGGCAACTGGTCGTGGGACGACCAATGGTCGGCCCCCAGGAAGACCACCGCATGGGACGGCGTCCGCAACTTCCAGGCCAATAACCTGATGAAGCAGATGCGCAAAGGCGACCGCGGTTTCTTCTACCACTCGGTCAACGAGAAGCGGATCGTCGGCGTCGTCGAGGTCGTCAAGGAGCACGAGCCCGACCCCACCGACACGACCGGGCGGAGCAAGGAAGGCTTCGGCATGGTCACGCTCAAGGCCGTCGGCGCGATGCCGGAGCCGGTGACGCTGGAGCAGGTGAAAGCGGAGCCCAAGCTCGGCGGCATGGTGCTGGTCAACAACTCTCGCCTCAGTGTCCAGCCGGTCACGGCCGCGGAGTGGAAGGCGATCTGCAAGCTCGGTGGCTTCGGTTCTTAGCCCGTTTCCGGTGGCGCTTCTCGACGGCTCGATTCGGTCTGTTTCAGCAGAGAGCGAATATCGGCCCGTCCGTTCTTTTCGGCCCAGGCCAGGGGCTGAGCCCACGCCGGCGTGTCGGGTTCGTGAACCGGGGCCCCATCTTTCAGCAACAGCTCGGCCAGCTCGACCCGCCCGTACCGGCACGCCCAGCCGAGCGCCGTGCTGCACAAGAGCTCGTCCCGCCTCATCGGGTCGGCCCCCGCGTCCAGCAGCAGGCTCGCGAAACGGCATCGGTCTTCGGTCGGCATGCTCGGCCCGCGGTGTGCGCCGTCCCGCGCCGCCACAAAGTGCAGCACCGTCAACCCGAACCGCCCGGTCGCGTTCGGATCGATTCCTGCATCCAGAAGCAGTTTCAGGATCGTGAACCGGTGATCGCTGCGATATCCCGCCGGAAGTACGTGCGGGTTGGGATCACCCATCCGCATCGGCTGACACAGCAGGTCGTGCCAGGATTGGGTCCCGCCGTCTGACTCGGGCAGCCGGTCTCGCAGTTCCATCAACCGCGGCAGCGTCGCTTCCACGATCGGTAGCGCCGTGCAGCACGCCGCCGACCAGACCAGTTCCCGCACCCACGCCGGCTCGTCGCCCCGTTCGGCAAACAACCGCTCGGCCGTCGCGTAGTCGTGGGCGCTGCAGACCGTGTAGGCCGACGGCTTGGCCCCGTACTCGAACAACAGCTCCACCATCGCCCGATCCCCGTTCGTAGGCCCGGTCTAGCGGCCAGCCCGACGCGTACACGTTCGCGTTCGGATCGGCCCCACGCTCCAGCAGCAGCCGGGCGATCGCGTGTCGGCCGTACGCCGCCGCCCGCCAGATCGGCCCGCCCCAGGACACCGCCTCCTCGTCGTCCGTGCTCCGGCCCAGCGCGATCTTCTCGTCGATGTCCAGCCCCAGGTCGAGCAACGCCGCCACCGCCTCCAGCTGATCGAAGACGACCGCCGCCGACAGCACCCCGCCCCGCACCCAGTTGAGCCCCTCTATCAACCGGCCGGGCTGCTCTCGCTGCATGCGTTCGAGCTCGTCGATCTCACCCATCGCGGCGGCCCCCAAAGGCGTCCACGCCGCGCCCCGCGTCCGTAGCCGTTGCACGATCCGCCGGGCCGGCGTTACCCGTTCCCGATTGAGCCAGCCCGCTTCCTTCACCGCCCGGTCCATCGGCGTGTCTCCGTGGGCATCGACTTTCCGCGCGTCCGCCCGATGGTCACACAACCACGCCACCACGGCTTCGTCCGCCATCTCACAGGCGAGATGCAGCGGTGTCACGCCGTCGCGATCACACTGCTTCATCAGCTCCGGCTTCGCTTCGAGCCTCGCGATCGCCGCGTCGCCCTCGCTCTGGCGGATCAGCCGAGCCAGCTCGTCCTGCTCCGGGCTCACGGCGGTGTTCGGGCAGCTCAAGTCCTCTTGGCGTTCCCGCTCGACCGCCTCGATCGCCGCCACGACACGATCGAGCCCCCGCTCGGCCGCCATCCGCAGGGCCGTGGTCGATTCTCGGTGCGGCCAGATCCCCCGGCGGGCGTCCGCCCCGTACTCCATCAACCGACGCGCGACTTCCGCGTCGTCGTTGAGCACGGCCAGGTGGATCATCTGCTGCTCGCCCCGGCCCGTCGTGGCCGCCGCCAGCTCCGGCCGACGCCGCAGCATCGTTTCGACTTGCGCCCGGTCGCCCCGGTTGATCGCTTCCACCAGAGCCGACTTGTGGACGCCGTCGACATACGCCCGCAGCTTCGGCCAGCTCGCGTACCCGTACGCCCGGGCCAGCACGAGCTGCGCCTCGCTCAGCGTCAGCGGGTGGCCCGCCTCGACGTGAAAAAACCGTTTGACTTCATCCAGCGCCGTCGGCCTGCCCGCCATGAAATCCCGCCGCAGCTCCTTGGCCTGTTTCTTGAGCTGGTCGAGATCGGGGCGCGGGAGTAACGGCCGATAGGCTTTCGGCGGCGTCGACGGAAACACAGATCCGGGTTGATCGGGCATGACGATCTCCTTTCGAGAAGGTGTTGCCCGGTGTCCGCTCCGCTCGGGCCGAAAGAAGATCATCACGAGGATGAGCTTTTGAGATGGTGACACCCGTGCGTCAACGCGTGGGTGTGTCGGGTGGGCTCAGCCCTTTCCGCGGACACGGCGGCGCCCCGTGCGCCCGCGAAAAGCGTAGTGCGGCCCCGGCCAGACGCAAGCCTCGGATATCCCTTACCGCTCGGCGAGATACCGCCGCAACACCGCGTCGATCGCGTCGTGCCCCGTCGGCAGCCAGCCCGCCTCGACCTTGGCCCCGGCTTCCGCAAGCAGTTCGGCACACCGGGCGTGGTCCTGCGCAAAGCCCGTGGCCCACCCGTGCAACGCGCCGTGCACGCACGTCTGGATCGGCGTGCCGCCGTACCGGTGCACCCACTCCAACGGCGGGTCGGGGTCGCCGTCCAGCAGCTGGGTCAGGCACTCGGCGTGGCCGTGGAAGGCGGCGCGATCGAGCGGGGTCATCCGCTCGTTGTCGCGGATGTGCCGGTTGAAGCCGAGCGCCAGCATCGCCGCCACCGCCTCGGACCGATACCACCAGCACGCCCGGTTCAGCGCCGCGTGATCGTCCTCCGACATCTCGTCCCGTAACCCCGGATGCTCACCCAGCAACGCCCGACCCGCCGCGACGTCGCCCCGCCCCGCCGCCGCCAACAGCCGATGCTTCGGCGGTGACGCCGCCAACAACCGCTCGGCCACCGGGCCGTGACCGCGCTGCACCGCCACCTCGATCGGCGTGCGCCCGTGCCCCAGCGTCCAGTTGTAGATCACCCCGCCGCGGTCGTTGATCCAGGGCGTGACGCCGAGCCGATGCGTCACACACCACGGGTCTTTTGCCAAACAACACTCCAGCATCTCGAGATCCCCTAACGCCGCCGCGAGGAACACGTCCGGCTTCGCCCCGTGCCCCAACAACCGACGCGCCACCGCTTCGTGATTCACCAGGTACTGCACCGGCGTCGAGCCGTGGTCGATGTCGCGTGCGTGAACATCCGCCCCCCGCTCGACCAACAGGTCCACCATCTCCGGCGACTGCGCGTCGTGCAGCGGATGCTTGCCGTCTCCCCCGCGGGCCGTGACCCGCGACGCATCGCGGTCCAGCAACGCCCGCACCCGGTCGAAACGCTCCAGCCGAACCGCCACCCAGATGTCCTCCTCGACCCCGCGTTCCAGCAAAGGCAACGCCACCTCCGGGGGCTGGTCTTCCGCCAGCCCGAACCCGCCCGGCCCCCAGTCCGACTTACGGTTCACATCCGCTCCGCGCTCCACCAGCCAGTCGAACACCGGCAGGTTCCGCCGCACCGCAAACAACAACGTCTCCCCGAAGCGACCGACCGGTTCGTTGATCCGCTCTCCGCATTCCGGGTGCTCATCAAACAGCCGCTCCGCCTCCTCCACATCCCCCGCCTCCACCGCCGAGACAAACCGCTCGAACGGGCTCCGCGTCAGCGACTCGATCTTCCGCACCAGGTCCGCCCAACCCCGGAAGCCGTACCCCCGAGCCACCACCAGCTGCGCGTCGCTCAGCTTCGCCTCTGCCGGTTCCGGCGGCTTCGGGTGCAACCCCCGCAACCGCTCGATCCCCTCGGCCTCGCCGGCCCACCACGCCCGCACCAGCGCCTTGGCCCGCTTCCGCTGCCGCTCCACGCTCGGCCTCGCCGGCAACGGCTCGACGCCGGCGTGGTCAACACTTTCTGTCACAGCGGCCCCTCTTCCATCTGGACCCTTGTCTTCAGCCCCCGTGTCCGCAGCCAGGCCTCGGCTTCGGCCCGGCCGTGATGGACCGCCTGATCCAACACCGTGCTTCCGTCGGGCAGCGTGACGAACGCGGTGACCTTGGGGTGGAGGAGCCCGAGCGTCTCGACGTCGCCCGCTGCTGCCGCCACAAAAAAAGCCCAGTCGATCCGGTGCTCGGGCGTCTCGTCCTCGCCGAGGCCGGGGACCCGCGGGGCATCGTCCCGCAGGTTGCCCCGTTCATCGAGCATGGCCCTCACCAGGTCGGGCCGGCCGTTGCCCGCGGCGAGGAACAGGTCGACCGTGGCCCCACGCCCGATCAAGTGGGCCCCGATCTCACGCAGCTGAAAGATCGTCGCGTTGTGCAACGGCGTCCCGCCGGTCATCACCCCGCCCAACACGTCGATCTCGGCCCCGGCGTCGAGCAACGCATCGATGCACTCGATCCCCAATACGGCATTGCCGTCGCTCGCCGCGGCATGCAGGTACGACTCGCCGGGGCCATCCTTGTCGACCCGGGCCCCGCGAGCGATCAGGAACCGGATCGTCCGCCCGGGGTCCGTCCGCCGTTGGTTGAGGTCGCACAGGTTCCCGATCAGGGTCGAGCCGAAGATCGGCAGCTCCGCGTCGAGCCAGTGCGGCTGTCGATCCAGGATCGACCCCAGGGTCTCCAGGTTCCCGGCGAGCGCCGCGTGTACCACGGGGACCACACCCGCCGCCCCGTCTATCAGCTCAACCACCCCGGCACGCCCGCCGTACTCGGCCCAGCCTCGCGGCGTCTTCCCCCAGAGCTTGTCTTGCGTCTCCAGCCGCGCCCCCCACTTCACCAGTTCGCGGACGGCTTCGGCATGGCCGTGATAGGCCGCGAGGTGCAACGGCGTCGCGTGGGCGTGTGCGCCTTCGGGGTTGAAGCCGTTGGGCGTGTCGCCGTAGTCGGCCGAGCACAGGTAAAAGATCGAGCCCTTGTTCCCGTACAGCGCCGCGTAGGCCAGCGCACGCCGGCGATCGTCTTCCGAAGGGCTTTCCTGCTGGATGATGCGCTTGACCTCTTGTGGTTCATCAAACGCCGCGCACGCCGGCAGCGTCTTCTTGGCCCCGAGTTCGACCAGCAGCCGGGCCGCGTCGATCTCGCCCTGACCGAGCGCCGCGTCCAGCGCACGGTCCGGGTCCGCCCCCCGCTCGACGAGCAGACGGATCAGCGGCGCTTGCAGCCTGTTCTGTCGGGCCCGCATCCCCGACGCCACCAGCCCCAGCGTCGTGCCCCGGCCGTCTCCCCCGCACCCCGTATCCACCGCCGCCCCCGCGTCCAGAATCACTCCTGCCACCTCCACGAGATTCGCCGGCAGACGCTCGCCCTCAAAGCACGGGTTCGCCGCCACAAAGTGCAGCAGCGTCGCCCCCCGGAAGTAGCCCCGGACATACGCCTCGTGACCGGCCCGCACCCGTTGCCGCACCAACTCCGGGTGATCGGCCAGCAGCCGACGCAGCCCCTCGGCGTCCCCGTCGTCGATCATCGCGACCGCGCGGGCCAGCCGCGGATCGTCCGGCGGGGGGTGGCGGTGGGTCGCGGCGTCGCCATCGGCCGGCTGAGCCAACCGACAACCCTCCAGCAGACAAGACAGGGCGAACGCCAAACCGATGAACAGGGCGTAGTCCATGACGGACCTCCTTCGTGGAGTGATGCCGGGTGTCCGCGAGGCCGGCGAAGGGGTACGTCGTGCAACGGGATGGACCAACAAATCAGGTGGGCGGAGCCCTTCCCGCGGACCGGGGGCGTCCTGTTCGCCGGGATCACTATGTCAAGGTCGACAGGATGACGCAAGACGGTTTTTGGCGGCTTAGCGGGGAACAAGCCGTTAGCATGCCGCCCGCGGAACTCGGTCGACCCTCCCGGACTCGGAATTTCCTGGCATCGGAAACAGACTTATGAGCCTTATCGTCACCGGAAGCATCGGCATCGACACGATCCACACCCCGACGGGACAAGCGCCCGACGTGCTCGGGGGCAGCGCGATCTACTTCGCGGCGGCGGCGAGTTTTTATGGCCCTGTGCGGCTGGTCGGTGCGGTGGGCGAAGACTTTCCGGAGGCGCTGGAGGAGCCGTTCCGGCGGTTCGCGATCGACCTGGCGGGGCTGGAGCGGCGGGCGGGGTCCAAGACGTTCCGGTGGACGGGGCGGTACCTGGAGAACATGAACGACCGGGAGACGCTGAGCGTGGACCTGAACGTGCTGGCGGAAGACCTGCCGCCGGTGCCCCCGGAATACGCGGACAGCGCGTACGTGTTTTTGGCGAACGCGCACCCGGCGGGGCAGGCGGCGTTGCTGGATCAGCTTCCGGGGGCGAAGCTGGTGGTGGCGGACACGATGGACCTCTGGATCGAGAACGAAGCCGAGGCGCTCAAGGCGTTGCTGGGGCGGCTGGACGGGTTGGTGCTGAACGACTCGGAGGCGCAGCAGCTGACGGGGGAGACCAACATCGTGCGGGCGGGGGAGGCGGTGTTGGGGATGGGGCCGAGGTTTGTGGTGATCAAGAAGGGGGAGCACGGGGCGTTTCTGTTGGGCGAAGAGGGGCCGGTGGCGTTGCCGGCGTACCCGGCGCGGGACGTGGTGGACCCGACGGGGGCGGGCGACACGTTCGGCGGCGGGATGATGGGGTGGTTAGCGAAGACCGGCGGGGACACGTCGCAGGCGAATTTGAAGCGGGCGATGGCGGCGGGGACGGTGGTGGCCAGCTACAACATCGAGTCGTTTAGCCTGGATCGGCTGCAGGCGATCGGGTCCGAAGACCTGGAGCGGCGGGCGGGGGAGTACGCGGCGATGTTGGACGTGGGTTGAGAACGGGCATGACGGTTTTGATCAACGCGACGTTGTGTATCGATACGGTGGAGGTGCCGGGGGTGGGGAAGGTCGAGGGGGTGCTCGGGGGGGCGGCGGCTTACTTTGCGGCGGCGGCTCGATTGTTCGGGCCGGTGCGGGTGCTGGGGGCGGTGGGGGAGGACTACCCGGACGAGTTGTGGGCGCAGTTGACGGCGATGGGGCTGGACACGGCGGGGATCGCGCGGCGGCCGGGGCGGACGTTCCGGTGGCACGGGCGGTACCACGCGGACCTGAAGCACCGGGACACGCTGGTGGTGGACTTCGATCCGGCGGTGGAGGCGCCGCCGCCGGTGCCCGAGGCCTGGCGGGACACGGGGTACGTGTGTCTGGGGGTGAGCCTGCCCGAAAATCAACTCCGGCTCCGCGGCCAGTTTCCGGGGGCGGCCCTGACGGTGCTGGACACGATCGACCTGTACGTGAACCGGCACCGGGAGAAGCTCGTCGAAGCGATCGGCGCGGTGCACGGCGTGGTGGTGAACGACTGGGAGGCGGAGCGGATCACGGGGGAGGCGGACGCGGCGCGGGCGGCGGAGCGGCTGCGGGGCATGGCGGGGTCGTTTGCGGTGGTGAAGCGTGGGGCGGACGGGGCGGTGCTGGCGGACGCGGCGGGGGTGTGGTCGTGCCCGGCGGCGGCGACGGCGGGGGTGGTCGATCCGACGGGGGCGGGAGACTCGTTTCTGGGGGGGATGCTGGGGTATCTGGCGTCGGTCGATGCGGGGGTGGACGACACCCAAGCGCTTCGGCGGGCGGTGGCGCTGGGGAGCGCGGCGGCGAGTTTTACGATCGAGGACTTTAGTTTGCGGCGGTTGGCGGGGGTGACGCGGGGGGAGGTGGAAGAGCGGGCGGCGGGGTTGAGCGGAGAGGGGTGAGTGAAGCGATGCGGGGCTTTGTCGCCCGCTTCCTCTGGCGGGGAAGCGGGCTCCGCAGCCCTCGGCTTAAAGGATGGGTTGTGGGTGTTACAGCACGCGTCGAACGAGGGTGCGGCGGAGCAGGATGACGAGGACGAGGCTGAGGGTCCAGACGACGGCGACGCGGCCGTGGAAGGTTTGGGTGGCTTCGGCGAAGTAGGGGACGGTGCGGTCGAGCGGGGGCAGGAGGGTGACGTTGACCCAGCCGTGGACGAGGTAGATACCGAGGGTGGTGAGGGCGAGTCGGTACAGCCAGGCGGGGGTGCGGCCGGTGAGCTGCACGGCGAGGGCGACGGCGAGGAGGGCGGCGGACTGGCGCCACCACTGCCAGATGGCGTGGCCGTGGATCGGGTCGGGCCAGCCGGGGAGTGCGCCGCGGTCGCGGGCGGCCCAGTAGACGTAGAGCCCGCAGGCGGCGGCCGCGGCGACGAGCAGGATGCGGCGGGGCCGGGCCGAGCCGGCGGTGGTGGAGGCGGCGAGGGTGCGCCCGACGACGACGCCCAACGCCGCCGACGCGAGGCCGAACAGCCAGGACTTCTGGGTCAGCCAGGCCCACCGCGCCGCCCGCTCGGCGTAGACCGGGCTGTCGACCGCAAACCCCTGAACCGCGCCGACGTGGTCGTACACCCGCCCGGTCAGCCACACCGCCGCGACCGCGGCGACCGCCGCCGCGGGGATCACCCCGCGGACGCGGCTTTTCTTGCGGCCATTTCCGGGGGCGAGGGCGAGCGCGGCGAGTACGGCCATCTCCGCCACGAAGATGAACGGCAGGAACCAGAGGTGGATGCTCGTCCCCGACACCACCATCCACGGGTAGAAGCTGCCGGCCACGGTCGACTCGTCGGAGCGCAGCCCGCTCCAGGCCCGGGTCACGGCGAAGACGGCCGTCCACACCAGCCAGGGCACCAGCACCCGTCGGGCCCGCTTGCCCGCCGCGGCCCCGAGCGTGTGCCACGCCGGCAGCCGCGGCCGACGGGTCGCCAGGGCCACGGCCGTGATGATGAAGACCGGCAGCCCGATCCCCTCGAGCAGGTAGCGGTGGCCGACGTGGACCGCCACGATGTCGAGCATGGCGACCACGCGCAGCGCGTCGAGCAGCGGGTAACGCGGGGAGGTGTCGGCCCGCGTCGGTTTGGCGTTACGGTCACCCATGCGGCGGGGATTGTGACAGATCGAGCCCGCGTCGGATGCGTAGTGGGCGTGGCCGGCGTCTGCTTCGCTCGTGTGCCCACGCACCGTGAGCCGGCGTCGTCGGACTGATCGACAGCGCGGCGTGGATGGCGTAGGCTCGCACCCATGGCGCAACCGCTCCTGCAGATCGGCAACCCGGTACCGGAAGATGCAGCGGACGAAGCGTTCACACCCGAACCCCTCGACCTCGTCTCGCTGGTGCTGGAGTTGGTCACGTCTCGAGCGATGTTTTCGTCGTTGATGGTGCTGCTGTTCGCGTCGCTGTTGTATCTGGTGGTGTCGCGGTTGTTGAAGCGGCTGGCGCGGGACAGCTATCTGGACACGTCGCTGGTGGGGTCGCTGCGGGTGATCGTGCGTTGGCTGTTTTTTGTGTTGACGTTCGCGGCGGTGCTGCAGGTCTGGGGGGTGTTGGACCAGTTCTGGGCGGCGGCGACGGCGTTGGTGACGCTGGTGGCGATCGGGTTCGTGGCGGTGTGGTCGGTGCTGTCGAACGTGTTGTGTTCGTTGATCCTGTTGTCGTCGCGGCCGTTCCGGATCGGGCAGCGGATCGCGTTGCCGCCCGACGAGGTGTTGGAGGGGCAGGTCGTCGAGATCACGCTGCTTCACACCGTGCTCGAGACCGACGCCGGCGGCACGCTGAAGATCCCCAACAACATGTTCTTCCAGCGGCCGCTGCAGATCCGTCCGGCGGGCTACGTCCCCCCGCCCCCGGAAGACTCGGGCGAGAACACGGAGAAGAGGTAGAAGTCAGTCAGGTCTTCGACCCGACGGAGGTCGATTGTGGCGTGTGTCAGGTCGAAGCCCTGATCGACGAAAAACGCGGTCGATCGATTAAGCGGCGTGGCGACGGCCGGTGTCGAGGTTGTTGTTCCCGGGGGCGGGGGCCGTGGAGGGGAGGTTCTGCAGGAGTTGGCGTCGGTAGTCGTTGCGGGCGAGCCACCACGGTCGCTGGAGGAGCTGCTGCCAGAGGCCGCGCTGTCCGGGGTCGGCGGCGGTCTCTTCGTGGGCGGCGGCGTAGAGGCGGCGCATCTCGTCGTGGCGTCGCCAGAGGAGGTAGCGGTGGGTCGGGGCGAGGTGGGTGGCGTAACGCTCGGCGGCTTCGATGAACTCGGGGCCGGCGGCGAGGGCGTGGGTGGCGGCGAGGCTCTGGTCGTGGTCGCGGACGGCGGCGAGGCGGGCGCCGGTGACGGTGGGCTTCTGGTCGGCGGCGTAGAGCCGGGTGTGCATCTCGTGGGCGTAGGCGAGGCGGAGCGTGCTGTCGAAGCCGCCCATGGCTTTGACCAGGTCGGTGCGGTAGAACGTCGCGCCGCCGGGCAGCGGGCCGGTTTCGCTCATGAGGAAAGACGCGAGGCTGCGCGGCGGGTCGGCGGAGAGCTCGCCGAGTTGTTCGTCGGTCTCGTCGATGCGCACCGCCTGGCCGACGAGCCAGTCGACGCCGTCGTCGGCGAAGGCGCGGGCGACCTCGTCGAGGGCGTGGGGCAGGTAAGCGTCGTCGGCGTCGAGCACGCCCACGAGGTCGCCGGTGGCCCAGGTCAGGGCGGTGTTGACCGCCTCGGCCGGGCCCGAGTCCCAGGTGCTCTGCCAGTGCTCGAGTTGGTCTTCGTAGGTGCGGATGATCTCGACGCTATGGTCGGCCGAGCCGCCGTCCATGACCAGGAGTTCGAGGTTGTCGTAGCCCTGGTCGAGGACCGAGCAGACCGCCCGCTCAAGGTAGTAGCCCTGGTCGAGGCAGGGCAGGATGACGGTGATGCGGGGTGGGGTTGGCATTACAACCCGTATCGTCGGCCTGATCCGCAGACTTGACCACGAAGCGGACGCGTGGTTTTCGGACCCGCGGTTGGGCGAGCCGTCGTCGGTGGGCCGGTCAGATCGGCCGGCCGCTCATCGCCAGGTTCTTCATGCGCTCGTCGGCGACCTGGGCGGCGAAGTCCTTCGCCTCATCGACCGCGTCGGCCTTGGCCATCGCCAAGGCCGGGTGGACCGCGTGGTCGTCGGACTTGGCGGTGTCCGGATCGACTCGTTCCGAACTCGGCGTCGGGGGCACGGGGCGGAGCGAGTCTTCGGTCGCCAGCGGGCTGCCCGCGGTCAAAGAGGCCGTCTCGTCCAGCTTGACGGCCTTGCGGACCTTATTCCGCTTGGCCTTCTTCACCCGCAGCGGACCCGGCGCGACGATCGCGGCGATCATCAACCCCTGCAGCCCGATGATCGGCAGCCGCAGCGTCTCGCTCGCCCCCGACGCCCCCATCCACACGAACAGGCCCATCACCGTCAGCAGAAGCACCAACCCCCCGAGCCGACGACGCCACACCATCAGCACCGCGCCCACCGCCATCGCCCCGACCATCGCCGCGTTCACCGCGACCCACACGTTCACCACCCACTCGGTCACCGGCTCCTCCGGCGTCGCCGACGCCACGTCCTCGCCCAGCAGCTGCGCCGCGTAGCCCGCCGGCGCGTAGGGGATGCCCAGCCGGGCGTAGGCGTCGTCCAGCGAGTGGTCGAGCGCTAGGCGCTTGGCCGAGTCGCCCAGCACCGCGGCGTGCTCGTTACGCAGCACGGTGAGCTGTTCTCGGCCGTAACGCCTCAGCAGCGACAGCGTGTCCGCCTCGGCGTTGGCCGGCAGCAGGGCGAAGGCCCGGAAGTCGGCCGCCATCCGCTCACGCGTCTCGGGGACCAGGCGGCCCGCCGCCTCGCCGCGCACCGCGGCCAGCGTGCCGAATACGCGATCGACGGCCGGCTGCGCGGTCACCATCGGGCTCAGCCCCCGCTCGGTATTGCGGTACACCCACCCGCCGATCGGCAGCGCCGCCCCGAACAGCATCACCGCCGCCAGCCCCACGCTCGCCAGCCGACGCTCGGCCAGCACCATCCACGCCGCCGTCAGCGGTGCCAGCCACGCCAGCATCGGCGCAAACAGCGCCGCGCCCCCCAGCGCCACCCCGCCGCCGAACGCCCCGCGGATGCCGCGCTGCCGCGTGTGCGCCACAGCCGCCAGCCCCGCCAAGACCAGCGCCACCACGAACACGTCGCCCGCCAGCGTCGCCGACGCCACCAGCAGCCCGGGGTGGACCGCCACGAACACCGCCCCCAGCAAAGCCGGCATCTTGCGGCCCAGCACGCCCAAACCCACCCGGTACGTCAGCGGCACACACAACGCCCCCAGCACGCACTGCACCACCAGCAGCCACGACGCGGACACACCGCTCAGCCGCAGCACCCCCAGCACCGCCGGGTAACCCGGCGCCTCGTAAGCCTCGGCGACGAGCCCGGTTTCACCGACCGCACCGCGTTCGCCGCGTTCGAGTCGCAGCGCGTCGAGGTCCGCCGCGATCGAGCCCTCGGGCTGCGTCGCCACGCCTAGCACGCCCCGTTCGGTCAGGTTGGCCCCCAGCGCCATGAGGTGCTCGGTCTGCGGTGTGTAGGCCTGATCGACCGAGAAGCCCGGACCCATCATGACCACCAGCAGCCGAAGCACCAGCGCGATCCCGAACAGCAGCCCGACGTAGAGGACGTACGACTCGGGGTCATCGACGGGCATGTTCGAGCCGCGCAGCTGGGCCGGCTTGCCGGGGCCGTCGGCCCGGGCGTCGGCGTGCCACTGCACGCCCGGGATGCCGCGGTTGAGGTCGGGGGCGTTGCCCGGGCTTTGGTCGCCGTCGTTGAGCGGGGTGATGGGGCGTAAGGACACGGCAGGACTCCGGGGTTGAGGGTTCGGCCTGACAAACACGCGGGCCGCTCCCGCCAACTTGGGGACGGTCTTCTCGGACCGCATCGACGCAACCCCGTCAAAACTTGACGCCGACCCCCGCCCCCAAGCCCCGCGCCCGCCCCGACTTCGGGCTGGACCGCCGGGGCAGGCGGTGACGGTTGTGCGGGTCAGCGGAAAAAAGTCCGCTTTACGACTCGTCAATTCTTGACAAGACGTCAATAATCAAGCGGTGCAGACGCTGACCCGCAAACAACGCGAGATCGCCGACCGCGAACGGCTGATCCTCGACCACGCCCGACGCATGCTGCTCGACGGCGGCGTCGCGTCGCTGAGCATGGACCGCCTCGCCGAGGCGATCGAATACTCCAAGGGCACGGTCTACCAACACTTCTCCTCCAAAGAAGACGTCGTGGCGGCGTTGTTCATCGAGACCTGTGCCCGGCGGACGGCGAT
>JBCBSA010000001.1:0-41640 GCA_039819425.1 Planctomycetota bacterium | reverse complement strand
CACCAGCGGGCCGTTGTCGTCGGGGTCCAAGTGATCGGCTTGGACCACCACGGAACGCCGCCGGAGACGAGGCCTGCGGACCCGCCGGAAGTCAGCGAGGCCGGCGACGCCAACCCCCGCGTGAAAACCCCCGACCGCCGGCTGCGTTCCGTGGTGGTCCAAGCCGATCACTTGGACCCCGACGACAACGGCCCGCTGGTGAGCGAAGACGAATTGGCGATGCTGTTGGGCGATCCCATCACCGGCCCCGGCTCCGAGCCGGGCCCCGAACCGGAACCCGAGAGAGAGTGACCGTCTGAACCCGCCCGTATCCCCAACCCGTTCCGCGGCCGTCCGCGTCGATGCCGACCCGGGGCCCGACCCGCGCCACGCCCCGGTCGTGGTGGTGGCCGACGCCGACCTGGCGTGCCGGGTCGAGCACCTCATGCCGCCGCATGGCCGGGTGATTCTTGTGCAGAGCTTCCTCTCGGCGTTGGGCGAAGCGGCCCGGCAGCCGCTGGCCGCGGTGATCGGGCCGGCCGAGGCGTTGTCGGGGATGGCCCACGCCGCCGCCGAGTCGCTGCGTCGGCTGGCGCCCAAATCCCGCCTGGTCATCGTGGACCACGACCCGGCGTTCGCCGAACACGCCGCCGCCGCCCAAGACGCCGGCTTCGACGCCCGGCTCGACCCCGACGCCGACGACCGCACCCTCGCCGACGAACTCGGCCTGACGCCGAGGGGCGCGTCGGCCGACACCACCACCGTGCTGCGACCCGCCGACCCCGCCGACGTGTCCGAAGGCTCCCCCAGAGTGTCGGACGACCCCGCCGACCTGACCGGTCTCGATCTTGTTCAGCCCACGCCGACGTATCAGTCGACCCTAGACGCCGCGATGCCCGCGGCGCTCAGCGACCCGGTCCCCGCCACCACCCTCGTGCCCACCTCCGGAACCCCCTCCGGAACGATCCCGGAAACGGCCCGCGGAAAGATCCCCGGCACGACCCCCGGAACCCACTCGGGCACCGACGACGACGAGCAACTCGGCGACACCGACCTGGTCGACCTGATCCTCCGCGGCGAAGGCGGGCTCGACGGACTGGCCCTCCGTATGGTCCGCGCCCAGGCCGGCCTGCCCGACGCGCAGCTTGCCGCGCCCGAGACGCCCGTTCCCGAAGACCACCTCGCCGTCCCGGTCGGCACCCCCGACCAGGGCTTCGGTCGTCTCCACGCCCCGCCCCCGCCCGGCGTCGATCCCGGGGCCGTGACCGATCGCCTGCGTACCTGGGCCGATTGGCTGGTGCGATGGCTCCGCCTCGATGCCCAATTCAACCGCCTCCGCGACCTGGCGATGCGCGACGAACTCACCGGCGCATGGAACCGACGCTACTTCAATCACTTCCTCCGAAAGATCATCGACCGTGCCGCCGAGGACCGCCAACAGGTCACGCTCCTGGTCTTCGACATCGACGACTTCAAGCGCTACAACGACGCCTACGGCCACGCCGCCGGCGACGAGATCCTCCGCGGCGTCGCCAAGCTCATGCGCGGCTGCGTCCGTGAGCACGACGTGGTCGCGCGCATCGGCGGGGATGAGTTCGCCGTCATCTTCTGGGACGCCGGCCAACGCCGGAAGCCCGACTCCAAACACCCCGACGACGTGATCAACGCCGCCAAGCGCTTCCAGCGTGCCGTCATCGACCACCGCTTCCCCAAGCTGCTCGACAAGGCCGCCGGCAACCTCACGATCTCCGGGGGCCTCGCGGGTTTCCCGTGGGACGGCCGCACCCCCGAAGAACTCCTCGACTTCGCCGACACCATGGCCATGCGCTCGAAACAACAGGGCAAAAACGCCATCACCGTCGGCCCCGGTGCCCGCGCCGACTCGCCGCCCGGTTAGCGGTGACGGTGGTCTACGATGATGTTTGTTGCGGGTCGTAAGAGGTTCACGCTTGTTTTCTGCAGGATGTCGCTGATGCTGTACCGACTGGGCTTGATCGCGCTGACCGTCTCGGCGGGGCCGGCATGGGGCGAGGCTCCGGCGTTGCCGGGCTGCTGCGCTACCCCCGGGGGGCGTGCGGGTTTGTTGGCTCAAGCCTCGCTCGACGCCGACCCCGCCGACGCCGTAAGCGCTGCTCGTCCCGCCCCTCCCGGCATGGTCTGGATCCCGGGGGGCACGTTCACCATGGGGACGGACGCGTCCGACACCTGGGCCAACGAGCGGCCGGCGCACCCCGTCCGCGTCGGCGGGTTTTGGATGGATGAAACGGAAGTGACCAACGGGCAGTTCGCCGCCTTCGTCGAGGCCACCGGCTACGTCACCGTCGCCGAGCGCCTCGTCGACTGGGAAGCGATGAAAGACCAGGTCCCGCCCGGCACGCCTAAGCCGCCTCCGGACGTGCTGCAGCCCGGGTCGCTGGTGTTCACGCCGCCGGAGCGTGCGGTGCCGCTGAACAACTACGCCGCGTGGTGGAGCTGGACGAACGGCGCGTCGTGGCGTCACCCCCAGGGCCCCGGCAGCTCGATCCAGGGCAAAGACAACCACCCCGTGGTACACGTCGCCTGGGAAGACGCCAAGGCCTACGCCGACTGGGCCGGCAAACGGCTGCCCACCGAAGCGCAGTGGGAATACGCGGCCAAGGGCGGCAACGACGACACCCGTTTCGCCTGGGGCGACACCTTCCGGCCCGACGGCAATACCCTGGCCAACACCTGGGACGGCACGTTCCCCCACGACAACACGCTCGACGACGGCCACGCCCTGGCCGCCCCCGTCAAACAGTTCCCACCCAACGGCTACGGACTCTACGACACCGCCGGCAACGTCTGGGAGTGGACCGCCGACCTCTACCGCGACGACCGCCACGTCGCGCTGGCCCGGATGGCGGCGCGGTCTCCCGGGGGCGTGGTCGTCAACCCGCCGAGCCCCGACCTCCCGTCCGACGCCGCGAACCCCGGGGCCCGCAGCTACGTGATCAAGGGCGGCTCGTTCCTGTGCCACGTCGACTACTGCGAGAGCTATCGACCGAGTGCCCGCCGCGGCACGCCGTTCGACACGGCGTTACAGCACACGGGGTTCCGCTGCGTGGTTGTGCCGGAGTGAGTCGTCGGTGGAAGCGGCTTAGGATCGCTCTATGCGTTTGACCCGAATCGTACCGCGAGCCGTTTTCGTGGGGGCGCTTGTTTGTGGGGTCGGTTGCACGTCGACGGGCACGTCCGACACCGTGCTCTCGACGACCGCGGACCGATCGGCCGCGGCGTCGACCTACACGATGGCCGACCCGGCGGGGCTACCCGAGCGGCTGGACATCCCGCTGACTCGCAGCGGGGGCTACCTGCTGGTGCCGGGGTACATCGACGGCGAGCCGGTGGGGTTGATGATGATCGACACCGGCGCGACGCTGAGCGTGATCGCCCAGGGGTCGGCGGGTCGGCTGGGGCTGGAGAAGGACGGCCGGGGGCGGACGGTCGGGGTGGGGGGGTTCGAGGATTTCGATTTTTACCGGGCCGGGCACTACTCGATCGGGCAGGCGTCTCCGGGGGCACGCGTTTCGGCGGACGAGGGGACCCGCGGGGTGTTGCGGCTGGAACGAGACAAGCTGGCGGGGCTGAGGCTGCTGGGGTTCGGCGAATCGCTGGGCGTGTCGCTGGGCGGGATCGTGGGGTTCACGGACCTGGCGGCGGTCCCGTTCACGCTCGACGCGTCGCGGCGGGAGTTGTCGCTGTACGAGCCGACGGCGTTCCGCCCGCCGCGTGACGCGACCCGCGAACGGCTGCACCGGTTCCGCCGGCTGCCGGTCGTGCGGGCCGAGCTGTACGACGGGGCGCAGCGCGTCGAGGTCTGGCTGCTGATCGACTATGGGGCGGACAACGCGCTGACGCTGCCCAACGCGGTGCTCGAGCGGTTCCCTGGTGTCTTGTCGGTCAACGCCACCGGGCGCGGCCGGACGGCCGGCGTGGGCGGCACGGTGCAGAGCACGCAGGCGTGGGTGAAGGACTTCCGCTTGTTCGGGCTGAGCCTGGAGCACGTCCCGGTGAACTTCGAGGAGCCGCCGCCGACGATGCGCGGCGAGCGGCTGATCGGGCGGGTGGGCAACGAGTTGCTGCGGCACTTCCGGCTGACGTTCCACGCGTCGCACGGGTGGGTGTACGCCCAGTGGGTCCCGGGGGAGTAGCTCTGGGGATAACGTCCGGAACGGCGGCGTGGCCGCCCGATAACCGAGCCCGCACCTCGCCCCGCCTGCGCCGCTCGTCGATAAAACCGTGGATGCCCCGTCCGGCTTACGAGTCCTCGGCGTGCTGGCGAGAAGCGGTGACGCTGACGGTGTGGGTCCACCGGCTGACGGGCCGGCTGCCGGCGGAGGAGAAGTCGGGGCTCGCCGCGGCGATGCGGCGGTCGGCGACGGCGGCGGCCCAACGCCTGGCCGACGCCGACGGGCGTGAAGACGACACCGACGCGGGGAAACAGTACGAGGCCGCGCTCGCGGCGCTGCGTGAGCTGGGCACCGCCGGGGTGATCTGTCGGAAACTGAAGTACCTCGGGCCCGGCGCGCTGCGCGGGCTGCGGATGCGCATCGCTCGGGTCGAGCGGCGGATCGACGCCGACCTGTTGATCATCGCCGACGGCCACCAAGCCGAAACGCCCGACGCGAACGACGGCCCCGGGCCAACTAGAATCGCGGCGTGAGCGAAACCCTTTCGACCGACACGCTGATCGTCGGGGCCGGGCCCATCGGGCTCGAGCTGGCGGTGTGCCTACGCCACGCAGGGGTGGACACGCTCCAGATCGACGCGGGGCAGGTCGGCCAGACGGTGTCGGACTACCCCAAGCAGACGACCTACTTCTCCAGCCCCGACCGCATCGCGATCGCCGGCGTGCCGCTGAACACGCCCGACCAACGCAAGGCCACCCGCGAGCAGTATTTGGCCTACCTCCACGGCGTGGCCCGGCAGTTCGACCTGCCGGTGCGCACGTTCGAGCGTGTGATCGCCGTCGAACGCAATCCCGACGCGGGTCGCTTCACCGTGACCACCACCCGCGCGACCCTCGACGCCGCCCGTGTCGTGCTCGCCATCGGCGACATGCACCACCCCCGCCTCCTCGACATCCCCGGCGAAGACCTGCCCCACGTCTCGCACTACTTGGACGAGCCGCACCGTTACTTCCGCCAGAAGCTCTTGATCGTCGGCGGCAAGAACTCGGCGGTCGAGGCGGCTTTGCGCTGCGAGCGGGCCGGGGCCGAGGTGTCCATCAGCTACCGCGGCGAGGAGTTCGACCCGGATGCCATCAAGTATTGGCTTACCCCCGAGATCGACGCCCTCATCGCCCACGGCCAGATCGGGTTCCACCCCCGCACCGTCCCGGAGGCCATCACCGATCGCCACGTCACGCTGGCGTCCGTAGACAACCCCGACGACCATCGCGAGCTTGAAGCCGACGCCGTCCTCCTGCTGACCGGCTACACCCAGGACAAGTCCCTGTTCGAGTCGGCCGGCGTCACCCTCGAAGGCGGTAACCGCGCCCCGCGTCACGACCCGGCGACGATGATGACCGACGTGCCCGACCTCTACGTCGCCGGCACCGCCGCCGCCGGCACCCAGCACGCCTTCAAGCTCTACATCGAAAACTCCCACCCCCACGTCGTCCGCATCACCCGGTCCATCACCGGATCGCCCCCGCCCGACCGTCTCGTCAACGCCGCGGCGAAGACCTACGGCCTGCCCGAGAGCTGACGACGCCAAACGATAAGAGACCCGTTGGCCTTTGCGTCGAGCCCGGCGTGGGGTAGATTGCCGTGGCCCGCCGAACGAACCACCGTCTATCGAGAGAGTCCCGCCATGAACGAGTCCAGCGAACCCGCCTCCACCCCCGCGCCCGAAGCCGAACCCGCGTCCGGGACCCTGCCCGATCGCCCCGACTCGGCCGTGGGTATCCCCCAGGAAGAACGCACCTGGGCGATGCTGTCGCACCTCTCGGCGCTGGCGGGTTACGTCATCCCGTTCGGCAGCATCATCGGGCCGCTGGTCGTTTGGCTGATCAAGAAAGACACGATGCCCTTTGTCGACGAGCAGGGTAAAGAGTCACTGAACTTTCAGATCACCGTGGCGATCGCGTTTGTCTGCTGCATCCCGCTCGTGTTCATTATCATCGGGATCTTCTTGATCATCGCGCTGGGGATCGTGGCGCTGGTGCTGATGATCGTGGCCGCGGTCAAGGCGAACAACGGAGAGCACTACAAGTACCCGTTCGCGTTGCGATTAGTCAGCTGATCAATCCCCGACGTAGACATCGGTCTTTATGAGCCCGCCGAGACGTCGGCCCGGCCGCGCGTCGCCAGGTGCCACCCCGTCGCCACGGCCAGCATCCCGCCGCCGGCGATCCAGTACACCGGCTCGACGAACACCGCCAACCCCAGACACCCGATCAAGCCTAACCACGAGAACGCTCGCGGGTACAGCCGGGCGTCCGGCGGCAGGCGCAGGGCCGCCGCGTTGGTGATCGCGTAGTAGATCAGCACCGTCACGGCCGAGACCGACCACGCCGCCCGGATCGAGCCGACCGCGACGAGCCCGGCGATGATGACGGCGACCCCCACCGTCGCCGGGCCGGGCGTCGAGCTTGCTTCGTCCACGCGGGCAAAGAGCTTGGGGAAGTGGCCGCGTCTGCCCATCGCCAGGGCCACCCGCGACAGCCCGAGAAGCAGGTTCAGGATCACGCCCAGCATCGCCGTCACCGCCGCCGCCGTCACCGCCCACGCCACCCAACCGGGCAGCCCCGCCTCCGCCGCGATCGCCTCCAGCGGCGCTCCGCCCCGCGCCAACTCCCCGAACCGCGTCGCCCCCACCAGCCCCACCCCCGTCGCGGCCACCGCGACGTACACCGCTACGCAGACGACGACCGTCGCCACGATCGCTTTGGGGATCGTCGTCCGCGGCGACTTGACCTCTTCGCCCAGCGTCGCGATCCGGCCGTACCCGGTGTACGCCACGAACATCAAAGCCGCGGCGTAGGGGAGGTCGCGCCATGCCCCGCTCCCGGAAGTGTTGTTCGCCCCGGTCACGATGAACGGCGTGAACCGCTCGGCGTCGACCCCACCCCACCCCGCCGCCACGAACACCGCCAACCCCACCAGCGTCACCGATACGATCGCGGTGTTCACCGCGTTGGTCCGCCGGATCCCCTCCAGCACCATCACCGTCAGCATCACCACCACCGCCAACGCCCCGGCCACGACCAGCCCCGGGGCGTGGCCCGGGGCGACGCGGCCCAGCACATACCCCGCCATCCCGAGCGCCGCCGTCGCCGCCGACGCCGACTTGGCCACCAGGAACATGAACCCCGCCACCACGCCCAGCCCCGGCCAGCCCACGCGGTGGGCGTACTCATACGTCCCACCCGCCACGGGGTGACGGGCCGCCAGCTGCGCCGACGACAGCCCGTTGCACATCGCCAGCCCCCCGGCGACCACAATCGCCCCCAGCACCGCCGGCCCGGCCAGCCCCGCCCCCAGGCCCAAGCTCACGAAGACGCCCGCTCCCATCATGGACCCCAATCCCAGCATCACCGCCGCCCCCAGCCCCAGTTCCCGACGCATCTTGGTGTGGTTCATGGCAATAAAAGAAAACGAGTACATAAAATTTGCGGGCCGTGCCGATATGATGGCACTAAAAGGCAACAGTTCGTGAAGTACTTAACCGATACTGGACATTCCAGTTCTTTAAATGTCTGTTTGGGTTAAAATCTGATACCACATCTCCAGATTAATCGATCGGCATGAGGGCTAACCCGTGATTGCTGCCTAACATTTGTATAGACTAAGAATACTGTGGCCCCTGATCGCTACCTAACCGGACCCCCCCGGCGATCAGGGGCTTTTTTACGGCTTCGAGTTCCAATCGAGCATCTGCCGGCAACGCAGCCCATCGGCGCAGGTCGGTAACATGCCTGTATGTCGGCCCGCCGCCGTTACGATTTCGCCCCCCGCCTCGAGATGATGCCGCTGCTGGACGTGGTGTTCCTGCTGCTGACGTTCTTTATTTACAGCTTTGTGGTCATGATCCGGGCCGATGCGTTGTCGGTTGGGCTAGCCCCGGTATCCACCGGCGGGTCGCCGGGGGTGGGCGCGGTGCAGCTGTTGACGATCGACGCGGAGGGGGGGTTCGCCTACGACGGCGAGCCGATCGACGCCGGCGGGCTCGACGCCCTGCTGCGTGACCTGGCGGCCGACCCGGCGGGCGAGCCTTTGTATGTCACGCTGGCCGCCGAGGGGACCGGCGACCGCGGGCCGGTGGTGTGGGACCTGCTGCAGCGGGCCGAGCGGTTCGGGATGGATCGGCTGGTGATCGTGGGCCCGCCCGACGACGCAGGACGGTGATCTGGCATGGGACTGAAGACGGAGACTCGCCGGCGGTCAACGATCGCCGGTCGCCACGGCACCCGATCATGCGACATCCTTCCGTCCCGCTAGCCCTGGCATTCTTCGCCGCGGTCGCTTTGCACGCGTCGTTGTTGCCGTGGGGCGCGGGCGTGGTCGCGCGGGCCGGTGGCGGCGAGGCCGATCGGCCGCGGGCCGAGTTGGTGGCGGCCTGGGTGGACCCGTCGGCGTCTGCGACGCAGGCGGGATCGTTGCCGGCTCGGTTCCGCGTCGAAAACCGCGGGGCGGTCGACGCGGACGGGCTGACCTGGTCGCTGTGGCTGTCGCGCGACCGGGAGTTTGATGAGGCCCAAGACCGGCGGCTTGCGTTCGCGGCAAACGACACGCAGCCGGGCTCGTCGGCACCCTTGGCCGCGGGTGATGGCCTCGATGTCAGACAAACCGCCATACTCCCGCGGGACGCGGACGGGCCGTGGTTCCTGGTGGTTCGGGTGACGGCCGACGACGCCGAGCCGGCGGTGGCGTCGACGTCGGTGTTCATCGAATCGGCTCGGCCGGCCGACGTGAGCGTGTCGGCCATCGACGCGCCGGCCGCGGCGGTGGCGGGGGGGCTGCTGCCGGTGGGCTACACGCTGACCAACGCCGTCGACGCGGGCTGGGCCGCGGCGGGGTGGACCGATACGGCTTGGCTGTCCGCGGACCAAACCCTTCAACCCGATCAAGACCTGTTGCTCCGCCGTGTTCCACGACGGAGGCCGCTCGCTCCGGGCGATTCGACGACGGTGCCGCAAGCCGAGGCGCGGTTGCCGTTGAATCTTACGCCCGGTGCGTACCGCCTCGTCGTTCAGACCGACGCCGGCACCGGCGCGACGCGGTCGGTGCCGCTCCGCATCGAGCCGGCGACCGGGCCGGACTTGGCGATCGGGGCGGTGGACTTCCCCGACGAAGTGACGCTGGGCGAGGTCACGCCGCTGCGTTTCAACGTCGTCAACCGCAGCCCCCGGCCGACGGGCGACACGGTCTGGGGCGACCGCGTGTACCTGTCGGACGACGACGTGCTGTCGGAGGACGACGCGGTGCTGCTGAGCGTGCCGCGGATGGCCCCACTAGCGGGGGTCGGTGGCTACACCAGCGGGCCGCACGGCGTGGTGATTGAGCAAGACACGGTGGCGTCGTCGCAGATGTTTCTCATCCTCTCGACGGACGACGAGGACGACATCGCCGAAGGCCGATACGAGGACAACAACACGCTGGCGTTGGCCTTCGCGGTGCGGACGCCGGATGAGCAGCTCGAGGCGGAGGACCTGGAACTCGGCCGGGAAGACGAGCCGGCGCGGGTGACGGTGGCGTGGATCGCGCACGACGCGTTCGAGGAGCTGCGGTCGCGGGAGGCGGTGACGCTTCAACCGTTGGTGCAGGAGCGGGCCGACCCGACGCCGGACGCGTCGCTGGAGCGTGACCCCGACGACGCGGCCGAGGCGAGCACGACGCCGACGCGCCCGACCCCGCCGACCGATCGTCCGGCCGAGACGGCCACCCCCGCGTCGCAGCAGACCGCCGCCTCATCGACCCGCCCCGTGCCGACCGCCGACTCCCCCGGAAACCTCCCCGTCGCACCGGCCGGCCCGATCGACCGGGCCGGTGACGCCGAGCGTGACGCCGTGGGCAGCCCAGCGACCACGCCGACTCAGGCCCAGGCCCCGCCGCCCACGCCCCGCCGCGTCCCCGAGCCCCGCGACGGCGAAAAACCCACGGCCGCTCCCCGCAGCGACCGCGAGGCCGACCCCACCGCCCTCGTCGACAGCGACACCGTCCGCCCCGGCGGCGTGCTCGTCGGCCCGGGCCTGGAGGTCCGCACCTTCCGCCCCCGCTTCTCCGCCGCGGCCCGTGTCTCGGCCATCCCCCGCAACCCCGTCGCCGTTATCACCTTCGACCCCGCCGACGGTACCGTCCTCGACGCCCGGCTCGAAACCTCGACCGGCTTCGACAACGTCGACGCGCCCATCCTCACCAGCCTCTACCGCTGGGTCGCCACCGGCTCCCGCCTCGAGCGCATGGACGGCCCGTTCACCATTCGCATCACGATCCTGCTGGGCGGTGAATAGTTTTCCCCGGTCGCTTCCGTGAACGGCCCCGCCCCATGTTGAGCGGCTGAGGCGACGCCGTCCTTGCCCGTAGACCGCGGGACGCTGCTCTTCTCCCGATAAACGTGAAGCGGCAACGCCCTCGAACCCCGGCTACCGCGGCAACTTGCTTTCCGCAGCGCCGCTGGTGGCTTTGTGCCCCCACGGTTACGATTCATCGATGTCCCGCAAGGCCCCCCTCATCGCGTCTCCCGCCGGCCGATCGGCGGCGGTCGCGGTGCTGATGCTCGGGCTGTTGGCCGGGTCGCTGGGGCTGTCGTCGTGGCTGACCGGGGCGAAATGGATGGGCGGTGCCGGACCCGAGCCGGTGCGGGCGTCGATCGGCGGCGCGACGTTGGAGCTGCCCGGCACGTGGGTGTTCGACGACGAAGCCAGCACGCCCGGCGGTGCCAGCCCGCGGTGGTCGTTCGTGAACACGACGGCTCCGGCCCAGCGCCTGACGGTGTGGCGGCTGACCTTCGCCGAGCCGGTGGAGCCGACGCAGGTGATCGGGCGGGCGGTGGCGTCGTCGATGGTGCGGCGCAGCGTCCGGGTGACGCCCGAGGAACGCCGGCCGTTCCGCCTCAACGACCGATCGCCGTCTCTCTCCCGGGGCGGGGCGCTGGTCGACCTGGTGTTTACCAGCCAGCGGATCGCGCAGGCCCCGACGCCGCCTGAACTGAACGCGATCGCGGTCTTCACCCCCGACCGTCGGCGGTACTGGGTCTACCGGTTCACGAACCCGGTGCCGGTCGAGCGGTGGGACCGTCAGATGGAAGCCGAGCACCTCGAGCGGCTCCGTCGCTGGGTGGACGGCGTGAGCTACGATCCGGTGTCGTGAGGCGGGAACGGCTCCCGGATCGGGGTCGGGATAAAATGTGTCGATGAGAAAGAGGAATCGAGCGGATCGGCCACGGCAGCGGATCGGGTACGGCGTCATGTGCGCGGTCAGCCTGAGCGTCGGGCTGTTCGCTTGGGCTCAGGAACCGCTCCCGGAAACGCCGCCGCCGACCGTCCCCGTCGGTTTGTCCGCCTCGCCCGCCGACCCCGACGCGACGCCGCGGTGGTCGGAGCTGAACTACGGCGTATCGCTCACGCCGCCGCCGGGCAGCCTCCGGCTGGAGGGGCCGTCGGTTGTCTGGGCCCACCCCGGCGGCTACAAGATGACGTTCGAGCTGGTCTACAGCGAGGTGCCGATCACCCTGGAAGACGCGGCGGAGCGGGCGTTGGTGCAGCTGGGATTCGCCAAGGCCGGGCCCCGGCTGGTGACGCAGGCGGGGCAGGAACGACCCGAGAAACCGGCCCCCACCCGCATCGCCGACCGACCCGGGTTCAGGCTGGACTTCGAGACGCCCTGGGCGGACAACCCGCCGAAGGGCAAGGACCCGGCGGGGGCCTGGCGGAACGCGATGGCGATCGTGATGCTCGAGCCCTACGCCGCGGCGGTATTGCACTACCAGGCGTTGCCCGAGGCCGACGCCGCCGGGCGGGCCGCGTTCGACGCGGTGTTGGCGTCCATCGACGTGCCGCTGGTGACGGACCTCGACGCCCGCCGGCGGGAGCGGGTCGAGGCCGGCGACGCGTGGCTGAAACAGGTCAGCCCCGCGGCGTGGCGTGCGGCGTTGCCCACCGACGCGTGGTACCGGCTGATACGCGGCGATCGGGACGTCGGCCACGTCCGCATCCGCAGCACGTCCGACCCCGATGAACTCCGCCGCCTGGGCCACACCCCGCCGGGGCTGTTTGTCCGCATCGATCGGCGGGAGTACCTCGCTTCCGGGGGGGAGGCGTTGGACAGCCGGCTGAACCTCTTCGCGTCCGACGACGGCCGATCGGAATTGTGGGACCGCAAATCGTCGCTGCGTTCGACACCCCACGTCGGAAACCCGGCGGGAGTGGGGCGCGGCTTACCGACCCGCCAAACCCCCGCCGCCGAGACCTGGGCCGAGACCGGTGTGCGAAGCGACCGGCTCGAACGCGGCCGAACCCTCAACGCCCTCACCGTCGTCCAGGAGTTCCCCGCTCCGACCGAGACCGCCCGCCGCATCGAACAGCACGAACGTTTCCTCGGGCAGCGGCCCCGGAACGACCTCCGCGGCCGGGTCAGCGAGCAGGCTTGGGTCGTGCCCGAGACGGCGTATCTCAACCAAATCCAGGTCTGGGCGTTGTCCCGCGTTCTGCCGCCCGAGCCCGCGGTCTACGGCTTCTCCGCCTACCACCCCCGTTCCGGTCGGCCGGGCCTCCGGACCGTGGAGGTTCAGCTTCGCCCCGACGGCGGCCGGCTCGTGCTCGACCGCCCCAACAGCCGACTGAGCCCCACCCGTGTCGTCTTCGACGCCGACGGCCGCTTCGTCGAGTCGGTCGATCCCGCGGGCCTGCGCACCGTGCCGACCACGCCCGAGGAGTTGGCCCGACTCTGGCAGGCCCAAGACCGTTAACCGTCGATTACACGCCGTTTTCGGCAACGTTGACGTGGTCGCCGTCTTCCAGCTTGATCACCGTCGAACGGACGTTGTTTTCCCGCAGATGCGTGGCCAGCATCACGATGTAGCTGGCGCGGATCAGCGGCTGATCGCCCAGCCCCAGCTTCTCCTGCACCGCGACGACGTCGTCTTCGTTGCTGCCTTCGATCTCCACGAACGTGCCGAGGTAGGGCAGCGTGTCGATCTCCACTCGGCAGCCGTCGAGCAGGTAACGTGTGCGCCGCTTCTCGAACGTGAGCACCGGCTGGTAGCCGAGCACCGCCAGCATCTGCGCCGCGGCCCGCGCGTTGCTCACGCCCACCTCGGTCTCGGATCGGCTCTTGAGTCGGCCGTGGGCGCGGGGCCCCTTGTGGGTCATCAGGCACTCGGACTTGCCGGTGGCCTTGTCGAGCTCGACGCGGACCCGCAGGCCGCGGTCGCTGGTTTTGAGCTCACCGTCGGGGCGGTCGAAGTAGGTGTTGGTCTCGAGCATCTGGCGGTCGCGGACCGCATCGAGCTCACGCAGCTTCTCGTGCAACGCGGGCGGGTCGGTCAGGCGGAGTTTGGCTTCGATTTCGATCATCATGGCGGCGGGCCGTCCGGGGGGTTCGGGGTGGGGACCGGGCTGAGGCGGGGTCGGGGTTGAACCTAGAGCATAGGCAGCCGCCAGAATATTCGGGCCAATCGGCCTATTTCTCGGCCGCGGCCTGCCCCGTCCCGGGCCCGAAGAGGTGGCGTCGGATCGACGCGGCGCGGGCCAAGTCCAGCGTAGCCCGCCGCTTACCCATTCGCCGGCGGGCTCCGGAACGGGCGTGGAACCCCAGCGTCCCCGGGCAGAGCATCAGCGTTAGCGGCGTCGGCAGGCCCGCCCCGCGCCCGATCCGCCACAACAGCCACCGGTCCGCCCACGTCAGCCCCGAACGCCGCGCCACCCGATTGAACAGCACCAGCGCGTGCGGCCTCAGCCGCTGTCGACGGAGAAAGCCCACCAACGAGATCACGCTGAGCAGTGTCAGCAACCCGCCGACGATGATCATCGCGTCCTCGCCGCGTAGCCGACTGCCGTCGCGCATCGCCGCCCGGCCGACGTCGCCGGGGTCGCCCTTGAACAAGCGACCGTCGGCCGACAGCCCGTCCATCACCCCCAGCAACACGCAGCCGGTTTCGGTGATCCACTCGATCATCGGGCGGCGATCTCCTGCCCCGGCGGTGTCGCTTGCGCCGGCTTCGACCGGCCGGCGTCCGCGGGCGCCTGCACGCACACGACGATCTCGAGGGCGCGCTCGCGGTCGAGGCCGCCGCGGTGGAGTTGGGAGTCGAGCCGGGCCCGTGCCGTCGGGTCGGTCCGCAGCGCCGCCCGCGCCGCGGCGACGCGTTGGGCGGTGTCCATCCGGGGCCACGCCCGCCACAACCGATCGAAGGCCTCGGCCCCCAGCCGCCGCTCCACCAATCGGCGCACCGCCGGGCGCGGCGACCGGCTCGCCGCGTGCATCACCCCGTCTCGTTCCGCCGCCGCGAGGTTTCCGCTCGCCAGGCTCCACGCCACGGCCAGCCGCGCGACCGCGGCGTCGGGGTCGGCCGCCCGCCGGGCCAGCGTTCCGGCCGCCGCCGACCGCGTCGGCGACCGCTTGGGCTCCGCGTCCAGCACCGCCAGCAGCCGACGCAGCACCGCCAGCCGATCCGTTGCGGTATCGGTTTCCGCCGCGTCCAGCCATACACACCACCGCTCCGCCTTGCTG
This sequence comes from Planctomycetota bacterium, assembly GCA_039819425.1. Lineage (GTDB taxonomy): Bacteria > Planctomycetota > Phycisphaerae > Phycisphaerales > Phycisphaeraceae > Algisphaera. The sequence goes on along the minus strand of JBCBSA010000001.1, from coordinate 26,965 downwards.
TGAGCCGACAGCGGCAGCGCATCGATCCACACCCCGCCGATCCCCCCCGGGAATCGGAGGAATTCCTGTTCGGCCGGGACCAGCCCCGCCGGGTCCGCCGCCCGCGACAGGCCCCGCCGCACGGCCGGCAGGTCCAGCAGGTGCTCACGCCCGTTGAGCGCCTCAGCCATCGCCTCCCCGCCCGCGGCCGCCAGCCCCCGCAACCCCTCCACGGCCGCCAACGCCAGGGGTGCGAACGCCAACGCCGGCACCAAACCCCGCGACCGCCGCGTTGCCGTGGCTTGGTCGGCCGTCGCCGCCGTCCGCAGCAGTTCCCGGAGCTTGCCGACCGCCGCGTGTTCGGGGTCTTGTAACGCTTCCACCACCCCGCCGCCCGCCGCCAGCCCGCGGTCCGCCACCACGCACCACGCCTCCAAGGCCGCGAGATTTTGGTGGTGTGCGAACCGTTCAACCGCCCGGGCCGCCGCTTCGACCAGCCGCTGTGCCCCCCGAATCCCCCCGCCCCCTTGGACAACCTCGCCCGCCGTCATCGCCTCGACCCGGTCCGTGAGTGAAAGCAACGCCCGCCCGGCCGCCGCCCGGACGTCGTCGTTCGGGTCGTGCAGCCGATCGATCAGCAAGTCCGCCAACGCCCCGTCTCCGGCGTCGGCGATCATTTCGATGGCGTTCATGCGTCCCTGCGCATCGGGCCCTTTCAGCACCCGCCTCAACGCGGGGGTCAAATCTCTGTTACCGCCGTTCGTTTTCGCCCGCTCGGCCAGCGCCGCCCGCGACACGGCGTCCAACTCGTGACGCCGCCGGATCAACGCCTCGGCCCCCGCCGGCCCACCCCGCCCCAGCATCGACGCGACCAGGCGACCCCGTCCGCCCGGCTCGGCCGACGACCACGCCGCCGCCAACGCCCGGTCCACCGACGGGTGGTCCGCCAGGGCCGGGTCGGCCTCCGCGGTGATCTGTTCCAGCAGCCGGTAGTGCCAAGCCATGCGATGTTGCCGTCCGTCACCCCCAAGACCGTCGATCCGTCATATACCAAGGTCCTAAAATCGACCGGACCCCTCGGACTCATCGGCCGAGCCGCCCGGTTTCCCGTATTTGCGGCCCCTAATGCCCAGAAACCTCGACAAAATCGAATAACCGGGGTTCACATCCGAAAACCCACGGCTATAATCCCTTCGAACCGGCTCGGCCAGGATGGCTGGGCAGGGCTCTGTTTCAACAACAGATCGACGTGCCCTGAAACCGCTCGGATGGAGGAATATATGAGCGTTACCCCTAAGTCCATTAATGTTCCGACTTTCCGAATGATGCTGTACAGCCGGGCCCTCCACCCCGAGCTCTTTAACCTCCAAGCCCGTCGGACCGACCGCCACGGCGAGTACGAGATCGAGACCTGGCTCACGCCCGGCGGACACGTGGTGCGTTTCGCCATCGAAGGCCAGCAGATGACCGAGACTGTGGTCGACGCCGGCGACCACCTGCCCGATTCCGGCCTCGTCCACGCCCTGCCTTGCCTGGGCGAAAAAGATTTCGAGATGGAGCCCGACAAACGGCTGGGGTTCTTCACCACCGTCCAGACCGAATCGCTCTCGGACAACATCTACCAGGCCACCCTCCGCGAGATGGAGGACTTCGCCCGGGAGACCGGCTCGCTCAGCCACCGCTGGGACACCGACGCCGGCGTCAACCTCTCGGTCCTCGACGCCCAGAAGTACAAGCGTGAATACCACGTCCAGTCCTACCACCTCATCGCCCACAACGGCACCGTCCTGCGGACCCAATCGATCTTCGAGATCGTCCGCTGAGCAGGCGGCCGCCCGTGACATCACCGCTTAGAGCGAAAGCCGCGGCCTCCAACCGCGGTTTTCTTTTGTGCTCTGCGTCCGTGTTGGCTCCCGAACGCGGGGCGTAGCCGGCGGTCAACGACCGCCGGTTGCGGCGTCCGGAGGCGGCGCGAGCGCGTCGCCGACTACATTGATGGCGTGAAGTACGTCTTTGTCATCGGACTCCTCGTGCTCGTCGCGGCCAGCGTCGGCTTGCGTCTGTCGTTCCCCGACGCCCAGACCGCCCGCCCGGTCATCTACTGGGTCACCGACCCCAACCCCGCCCGCGAAGAACAGGCCGCCCGGTTCCACGAATGGCTCGTCGCCGAGGGCCACGTCGACGACCGCGGCGAGCCCGTGGTCGAACTCCGCCTCGACGTCGCCAACCGCGACACCACCAAACAGGTCATCCAGTCCGTCTCCGGCGTCGGCGGCGACCTGATGGACCTGATCGGGCAGGAGATGTACCTCTTCGAGGCCATGGGCGTGATCGCCGATGTCACCGACGACGCCGAGCGGTTGGGCTTCGGCCCGGACCAGACCTACGACGCGATCGCTCCTCAGTTGATGGTCCACGGCCGGCAGTACCGCTACCCCGCCAACGTCGGCGTCGCGCTGCTTTGGGTTAACGAGGAGGCGCTACGCCGTTTCGGGCTCGAGCCGCCGGCCGAGCGATGGACCTGGGACGAGTTCGAGGCCCTGGGCGTGGCCTTCCGCGACCGCGCCAACCCGCCCGGCACCCCCGCCCGCGAGAAGCGCTACCTGCTGAACTGGATCTCCCTGCCCATCATGGCCCGCTCGCTCGGGCTCAGCGTGATGAACGAGACCCTCACCGCCTCGGCCCTCGACGACCCCCGCTGGGTCCGCACCCTCGAGACCTACCGCCGCTGGGTCTACGACCTGAACATCATCCCGACGGCCGACGACACCCAGGCCTTCGCCACCGAGCAGAACTACGGCGGCAGCGCCCTCACGCTCTTCGGCCGGGGCCAGATCGCCATGATCGCCGGCGGCCGACACAACCTCATCCAGCTCCGCCGCTACGACCAGATCGACGGCCTCCGCGTCGTCGAGATGCCCCACGCCGGCTTCCCCAACACCACCATCGAGACCCGCGGCGTCGCCCTCTACGCCGACGCGAAACACCCCGAACTGGCCAAGCTCTTCCTCGCCTACCTCGCCAGCGACACCTACAGCCAGACGATCGTCGAGGACGCCGATGCCCTCCCGCCCAACCCCCGACTGACCACCACCGACGCCTACCTCCGCCCCGAAGGCCGCGAACGGGAGTGGCAGGCCCACGGCATGTTCGTCCGCTCCGCCGACACCATCGCCATCGGCAAGACCTTCAGCCCCTACATCCTCCCGCCGGTTATGGACCGGATCCGCACCGAATACGAACAGAGCTTTCTCAACAACCAGCTCACCGCCGAGGAAGCCGCCCGCCGCACCGCCGAGGCGACCGACCGCCGCATCGCCGACAACCTCCGCCGCAAGCCCGAACTCCGCGAGCGCTTCGCCCAAGACCTCGCGTTGCAGGAGAAGATCGACGCCCTCAAGGCCGCCGGCGAACCGATCCCCGAAGCCTGGATCAAGAACGTCTTCCACCGCGCCTACTACCGCCACACCGGACAACTCGCCCCGTCACCCGACGCCGGCCCCACTCCCACCGATTGACTCCGGGTTGTCAAAGAGCGGGCTCGACGGCCCCCCCGAAGCGTGCCGCGGCAAGCGAAACTTGCGGAGGTGCGATGGGTTCGACCATCGCGTGGGCCGTTTGCCCTCGACCGGCGACGCGGGGGACTCGAACCGGGAGTGTCGCACGGCGAGGTGGGCTCACCCGCGAACGCCGACGCCCCGAAGCACCCCCGGACTCTTCCGGGGGCCGCGTGTACACCGACCCGGCACAGCTGTTCTGTTGACGGGGCGGTCCTCGCCGAGGTTCAGCGCCCCGCCGCAAACGGCGGCCGACATAAAGGGGCGAACCGCCACGGATGTGCGCATATTTCTTACCACAGCCCACCCCCGCGAAACAGTAAATCCCGCGTCGACCGCGGCATAAAAAAATCTCGGTCGATCTTGGTTTTCTGCACGAGATTGAGGCTGGGTTGTGCGCGCCGCATGGTGTGCGATTTCCGCGGTGTGTGTTTTGGAGTAAAACTCATTCATGAGCGAATCGTCGAATCAAGCGGAGCCGCGGTACGCCGTCGGCGTGGACTACGGGACGAACTCGGTGCGGGCGCTGGTCGCCGACTGCCGGGACGGATGCGAAGTGGCGGCGGCGGTGTTCGACTACCCGACCGGCGAGGCGGGGGTGATCGTCGATGCGAAGGACCCGAACCTGGCGCGGCAGAACCCGGCGGATTACGTGGCGGGGTTCGACGCGTCGGTGGCCGGGGCGGTGAAGGCGGCGGCGGAAGTCGATCCCGAGTTTTCGCCCGAGCGGGTGGTGGGATTGGGGGTGGACACGACCGGGTCGACGCCGATCCCGGTGGACAAAGACGGGACGCCGTTGGCGATGCACGAACAGTTCCGCGACAACCCCGGGGCTCAGGCCTGGCTGTGGAAGGACCACACCGCGCACGCCGAAGCGGCGGAGATCACGGAGAAGGCGGAGCAACATCCCGACGGGTATCTGCGTAAGTGCGGCGGGACGTATTCGAGTGAGTGGTATTGGTCGAAGATCCTGCGTTGCCGGCGGGCGTACCCCGAGGTGTTCGAGGCGGCGTACGCGTGGGTGGAGCTGTGCGACTTCGTGCCGGGCTGGGTGACGGGGAACCTCGATCCGCACACGATGGCCCGCAGCGTCTGCGCGGCGGGGCACAAGGCGATGTATCACCCCGAGTGGGGCGGCTTGCCGAGCGAGGATTTCCTGGCGTCGCTGGACCCGGCGTTGGTGCCGCTGCGGGGGCGGTACGCGTCGGAGGCGCTGGCGTGTGACCGGAAAACGGGGGGGCTGACCGAGGCGGTGGCCGAGGCGACGGGGCTGCGGGCGGGGCTGCCGGTGGCGGTCGGGGCGTTCGACGCGCACCACGGCGCGGTGGGGTCGGGCGTCGGGCCCGGCACGCTGGTAAAAATCATGGGCACCAGCACCTGCGACATCATGGTCGCCCCCGGAAGCCAAGAATTGGCGGATATTCCGGGGGTGTGTGGGATCGTGCCGGGGTCGGTGGTGCCGGGGATGTTCGGGATCGAGGCGGGGCAGTCGGCCGTGGGCGACCTGTTCAACTGGGCGGTCTCGCACTTCACGCCGGCGAAGTACGGGGAAGGCGGCGAGGCGCACCAGAAACTCACCGAAGAGGCCGAGCAACTCGCCCCCGGCGCGTCGGGCCTGCTCGCTCTCGACTGGAACAACGGCAACCGCACCGTTCTGGTCGACCCGCGCCTCGGCGGATTACTCGTCGGGCAGACCCTGCACACCACAGCGGCGGAGCACTACCGCGCATTGATCGAGGCGACGGCGTTCGGCGCGTTGGCCATCATCCAACGCATCGAGGAGTACGGCGTCGCGGTCGAGAGCGTCATCGCCTGCGGCGGGATCGCCGAGAAGAACCCGATGGCGATGCAGATCTACGCCGACGTGTGCGACCGGCCGATGCGGGTCAGCCGGGCGAGCCAGACGTGTGCGCTGGGCGCGGCGATCTTCGGGGCCGTGGTCGGCGGGGCGCACCCCGACACGTCGGCGGCGCAGGCGGCGATGACGGGGGCGCTGGATCGGGAGTACCGACCCGATCCGGCGGCGGTGGCGACGTACCGCAAGCTGTACGGCCTGTACCGTCAGCTGCACGACGCGTTCGGGGGTGTGGCCGACCCGCCGGAAGCGCTCGGGCATGTGATGAAGGAACTGATCGCGCTGCGTGAAGCGGCGCGGGGCGAGTCGTCGTGAGTGATGCCTGTGGAGAAGCCCACCGATTGAATCCGTGGGCTTCGGGGGGTGATTTAATTTGGCATCGAAGCTCAAGCCGACTCGGCGGCCATCTTCTCGGCCTTGGCCTTGGCGTCGTCGAGGGTACCCACGTACATGAACGCCGACTCGGGCAGGTCGTCGGCTTCGCCGGCGCACAGGCGCTTGAAGCTGTCGATCGTGTCCTTCAGCGGCGTGTAGATGCCGGGGAACCCGGTGAACACCTCGGCGACGAAAAAAGGCTGCGACAGGAAACGCTCGATCTTGCGGGCCCGGCTGACGATGAGCTTGTCTTCTTCGGACAGTTCGTCGACGCCGAGGATGGCGATGATGTCTTGGAGTGATTTGTAACGCTGGAGGATCGACTGCACCTCGCGGGCCACGGCGTAGTGCTCGTCGCCGAGGACACCGGGGTCGAGGATCGTCGAGGTCGACGCCAGCGGGTCGACGGCGGGGAAGATGCCCTTCTCGGCGATGCCGCGGGCGAGGACGACGAACGCATCCAAGTGGGAGAACGCCGTGGCGGGGGCGGGGTCGGTCAGGTCGTCGGCGGGGACGTAGATCGCCTGCACCGAGGTGATCGCGCCCTTGTCCGTCGAGGTGATGCGTTCCTGCAGCTCGCCCATCTCGGTGGACAGCGTCGGCTGATAACCCACGGCCGAGGGCATCCGGCCCAGCAGCGCGGACACCTCCGAGCCGGCCTGCGTGAAGCGGAAGACGTTGTCGACGAAGATCAGCGTCTCCTTACCCGACGAGTCGCGGAAGTCCTCGGCCATGGTCAGCCCCGACAGCGCGACTCGGAGGCGGGCGCCGGGGGGCTCGTTCATCTGGCCGAAGACCATGGCGACCTTGTCGATGACGTGCGACGTGTTGCCCTCGGCGTCGGTGTACTCGGCCTCGGACATCTCGCCCCACAGGTCGTTGCCTTCGCGGGTCCGTTCGCCGACGCCGCAGAAGACGGAGTAGCCGCCGAACTCACGGGCGACGCGGGCGATCATCTCCTGGATGATGACCGTCTTGCCGACGCCGGCCCCGCCGAACAGCCCGATCTTGCCGCCGCGGACGAACGGGCACAACAGGTCGACAACTTTGATGCCGGTCTCGAGGACTTCGGTCCGGGGGTTGAGCGAGGTGAACTCCGGGGGCTCGCGGTGGATCGGCATGGTCTTGCCGGTGTTAACCGGGCCGCGTTCGTCGATGGGTTCGCCCAGGAGGTTGAACACCCGGCCGAGCACGCCTTCGCCGACGGGCACCGCGACGGGCTCGCCGGTGTCGACACATTCCATGCCGCGCATCAGTCCGTCGGTCGAGCCGAGGGCGACGGCGCGGACCTCGCCGCCGCCGAGGTGCTGCTGGACTTCGCCGGTGAGGTTGATGGTGAGGCCGTGGTGCTCGCCCCGGATGGTGACGGCGTTGTAGATCTCGGGGAGGTCGGACTCGGGGAACTGGGCGTCGAAGGTCGAGCCGATGACTTGGGTGACGGTGCCGGTGGCCATGGGGGTCCGTTTCGGGTGGAGGGTTTGACGGTTCGGAAGTCGAAGCAGGGCCCCGACATAGACAAGCGAAAAAGTGTAACGCGGCCGTTTTCACCCCACAAACTCAAATATATTGTTTGCAGATATATTTTATTTGGATATATTGATCTGAGATATGTCTAACCTCGACGAAAAATCCCGCCGCGACCTGTTCCGTGGCAGCCTGGACGTGATGGTGCTCGCCGTCCTCGCCGACGGCAAGCAGTACGGCTACTCGATCCAGAAGCGGATCAGGGCCGCTTCGGGGCAGACCATCAAAGCCGGCTCGCTCTACCCGCTGCTGCACCGCCTCGAGACCGACGGCCTGATCGTCGCCACCTGGGAACAAGACACCGCCCGCCCCCGGAAGTGGTATGCGCTCACCCCCGCCGGCGAGAAGAAGTTCCGGGGGGCCGTCGCCGACTGGCAGGCGATGTTCGCCCGGATGCAGTCGCTGGTGCTGCCGGCGCTGCGCCACGTGACCCATCACCCAGCGCCTCACCCCACCTGACCCACCCCAAAGCCGAGGGATAGCTACACCTCGGCTTTTCATCACCGACCGGAATCCGCCATGTCCGAACGTGAATTCGAGGCCTACCTCAACCTACTCGCCCGGACGCTCAAGCTGTCTGACGAACAACGCGCCCGCATCGCCGGCGAGCTGCGCGATCACCTCGAAGAACGGCTGGCCGAGCTGACCGACGCCGGCATGGACCGCGACGCCGCGGTCCTCGCCGCCCTCGACGAGTTCGGCGACGCCAACGTCCTGGCCCACGACCTGACCGAACCCCGACACCGCTTACGCAGGAGACGCCTCATGCAGACTTCGTTCGCCACCCTCGCCGCCGCTTCCGTCGTCGCCCTGGGCTTTTTCTACCTGATGCCCGCGACCACGCCGTCGGGTCAACCCACGCTGCCGCGGGCGGCCGCCCAGGCCGAGGGCGCGGGGCAGGATCCCGCGGAGTTCGTCCCGCCGGTTGACCCGCTGGAAAAAATCATCAGCGTCCGGTTCGAAGACACGCCGATCGAGGAGGTGTTCGCCCATCTCGGAGACGTGCTGGGCCTCAACGTTTACGTGGATTGGGGGCAGCTCGAAGCGAACGGGCTTGCGCCCGATCGGCCGATCACGCTGGACCTGCAGGACGTGCGGGCCCGGACGGCGTTGGACCTGCTTGCCCGCAGCGGCCAGGCGGTGGACTACGCGATACGCGACAACGTGCTGATCGTCGCGTTGGCCGGGACGTTCGTCACACGCACCGCCCCCGAGTTGGAGGTTCGGATGTACGCCATCGACGGCCTGCTGGAGAACGCCAGCCTGCTGTACGGCGGGGACGCGCCGCTTCCCCAACAGACCGCCATGCTGCTCGATTTTGTCGGCAGCGCGCTGGGGGAAATCGCGTGGCGGGAGGGCGAATCGATCGGCATCTTCGCCGGCGTGTTGGTCGTCCGGCAGACGCCCGATCGGCACGACACACTGGTCAAGGTACTCCAGCAGTTGGAACGCCGCTTGGCCGAGCGGGCCGCGGACGAGCGCGAGCGACGCAAGGCCATCGGGCAGGCCGACGGGTTCGGGTTGAGACCCGGTTCCTTGATCCGGGAAAGCGGGGCGGCCGCCTCAACGGGCAGAGGGTCAACGGCCCGACGCCCGGGCGCACCGCGCGGAGGGGCATCCGGCTTCACCGATGGGTACGGCGGCGGCTACGGCAACCCGGCCGACGAATAACCCGCCCCGGCCCCGCCGTCCTCGCCGCCCCACGGCGTGAACGCCAGATGAACCGGGGCGGCGGGCCGCGGGCCGTCCCGACCCGTCGGCTTATAGTGGGTTCATGCCCGTCCCGAGCCTGCTCGCCCAAGCCGATGCCGCCCCGACGGCCGCCGACGCCGCGTCCGCCGGCCCACCGACGATCGAGATCAATCCCCAAGAGGTCCCGGGCATCGACGTGGTCACCGGCGGGCCCGAGCCCGAAGAGCCCGAGGCCAAGGGCGCGGTCGGCGAAGCGCTCGAAGACCTCGTGCCCGAGACCGGCAACGAGTCGGTCGACGGGGCGGTCAACACGCTGACCGACGCCGTGGGCGGGATGGTCGACGGGTTCATCTCGATCCTGCCGCAGCTGGTGATCGCGATCTTGGTCCTGATCGCCACGGCGTTCCTCGTGAAGCTCGTCGACCTGATGGCCCGGAAGCTGATGGCCCGGGCCAAGCTGCGCGAGAGCCTGCGCGATCTGTTCCGGATCTTCATCCGCACCGGGATCTGGTTCGCCGGCATCCTCGTCGCGGCGCTGATCGTGTTCCCCAGCTTCGAGTTCGGGCAGCTCGTCGCGGTCGCGGGGCTGACGTCGATCGCGCTGGGCTTCGCGTTCCAGGACATCTTCGAGAACTTCTTCGCGGGGATCCTCATCCTCTGGCGGTTCCCCTTCGAGAACGGCGACTTCATCGAGGTCGACGGCCTCACGGGCCGGGTCGAGGACGTCGAGATCCGCATGACCCACATCCGCAAGACCAACGGCGAGCTCGTGCTCGTGCCCAACTCGCTGATCTTCAAGAACAAGGTCACCGTGCAGACCAACCGGCCGCACGTCCGGCAGGAGCTCGCGGTGGGGATCGCCTACGGCGAGAGCATCGCCGAGGGCCGGCGGGTCATCCTCGACGCGGTGAATTCGTGCGAGAGCGTGCAGCGGACGGTGAAGCCCGAGGTGTTGGCGTCGGGGTTCGGGGCGTCGTCGATCGACTTCGACGTGATCTGGTGGGCCGAGAGTCGGCCGATCGATGCCCGGCGGAGCCGGGACGAGGTGATCGAGGCGATCAAGCGGGCGCTGGACGACGCGGGCATCGAGATCCCGTACCCGTACCGCACGCTGACGTTCTCGAAGAACGAGCCCGACATCATCGGGGCCGTGGCGGGGCGGACGGGCGGAACGGCCGGGGAAGATCAGGCCGGCGGTGGATGAGCGGGACACGGCAAGCCGGTGTGGGACACGGCGTGGGCCGAGGCCGTGTGGGGCGAGACGCCCAAACACCACCGCCGCCACCGCGCGATCGCCCGCGGGCTCACGCCGCACCGGTAGGCCAGCAGGCAGCACTGGTTCACCGCCGTAGTCCGCCACGGCCCCCGCCCCGCCCAGCCGCGGTCGGACGTGGCCACGCTCGCGTCGGCCAGCCGGACCCGGCCGACGCGGCCCAGCCGGCGCACGAGGTCCACGTCTTCGAGCAGCGGCCAATCGGGGAAGCCGCCGACACGGCGGAACGTCGCGGCGGACACGAACAGCCCCTGGTCGCCGTAGGGCAGGCCGCGCCACCGGCTGCGTTGCTGGACCGCCCACTCGATCAGCCGGTAACGCCACGACGTGCCGTCGATCCGCAGCCGGAACGCGCCCGCCGCGGTGCCGGGCCGGGTGAGCACGGCGGCGATCTGCGTCACGAAATCTTCCGGGGGCCGCGTGTCGGCGTGGAGAAACAGCAGCGTGTCGCCGGCTGCCGCCGCGGCCCCGGCGTTCATCTGCGGCCCGCGCCCACGGGGCGATCGGACCAAAGCTGCGCCGCCGGCGCGGGCGAGCGCGGCGGTCGCGTCGGTGCTGCCGCCGTCGGCCACGATTACCTCATAAGCCGTGTCCCCGGCACACCGCCGCAGACGGTCCAGCGTCGCGGGCAGCCGCGCCGCCTCGTCGAACGTGGGGATCACCACGCTCAGACGCGGCCGCTTCGCGCTCGTCCGGGCGGGCTCAGGCATCTTGCAACACCAGGTCGTCGGCCGTGGCGCCGCGGTCGATGGTGAGATCGACCAGCGGCTCGTGGGGCTGAGGGTCGCGGCCGGCGATGCGGTCGTAGACCCGGTCGCGGATGCCCAGGGCGTTGACCTCGCACATGGCGACCAGCTCGCCGTCGATCGGCACGGTGAAGATGCAGTTGCGGATACGCTCTTGGCCGCGCGGCGTCTCGATCTCGGCCCGGCTCATGAACTGGTGCGTCACGATCGTCATCGGGTGCAGCGTCGCGCGGCCGGTCGCCAGCCGAGCGGCCAGCCGCAGCGGGCGGTCCGGGTCCAGCTTACGCATCAGGTGGACGGCGAGACGGGGCAGCGCGCGGAAGAAGAAGCCGGGGTCCTGGCGGAACATGCCGGCGAGCTGCGCGGTGCGTTCGAGCCGGCTGCCGCTGCGGAACGACACGCCGCCCCAGTGCTTCATGAAGCGGTGCAGCGCGTCGGCGTAGGGCGCTTCGCTGCGCGGGCAGACCGGTTCGTATTGGGGCGGGGCGTCCGGCTGGACGCCGACCAGCCCGGTCAGCACGCGGCTGCAGTCGGGGTGGCCGAACCACCACTGCTGATCGACCCACGCCCGGCGTTGTTCGGGCGTCGAGTCGTCGCCGAGGATGCCCTGGGCGGCGTGCTCCCAGACGTCGTCGGCGGTGACGTGTCCGCCCAGGCCGGGCCGGCTCCGGCCGACCTGCGCCGCTGGCTGGAACGAGATCAGCCGGAACGCGTCGGCGTGCTCCCGGTACCACCGCACCAGCATCGGCACTTCGTGTAGGTTCTCCGGCGTCACCGTGCACGTCGACGCCACCCGCAGCGGCAGCCCCGTCCGCCGCCGCGCCGCGCGGAACATCTCGGCGAACTCCGCCCGCAGCGGCATCAGCTCGGCCTCGGTCTTGGCCCGGGCGTAGTCGGCATCGCGGCCGCGCTGCAACACGTCGACGTGGACCGACATCTCCACCAGCCCGCCCTCGGCCATCAGCCGTTCGAGTAAACCGGGGCGACGCCGGAACGTCTCGCCGTGGGTCATCACCATCGGGATCAGCTCGATCTGGCGGGCGTAACGCAGCAGCTCGATCAGCTCGGCTTCGGGCCGGAGCGTCACCTCGCCGTCGGTCAGTTGCAGGTTGCCCCACACGCCGAGGCGCTGCCGCAACACGCGCATCTGTTCTTTAACCGCGTCCAGGGGCAGGGGCGGCGTCGCGTTGGCGTTGCCCCCGAGGTAACAGCCCTTGCAGCCGAAGTCGCACACCGGCATCGCGCCGATCGTTGCGCCGCAGGCCTCTTCCATCTGCCCGATCGTCTGCCACGGCACCCGGAACTCGGGGTCCAGCCGGGCCCAGGCGTCGGCCAGGTCACGCTCGGTCTCGGGCCGCACGGGCCGACGGAACCGCCGCCACATCTCACGCATCATGTCGGACGTCCTCGGGCCATCCCCCCAACCTCAGCGACCCGGGCGAACAACGGGCCGCAACCGGGTTCAAATCCGCCGCAAGCCAAGTTTATTCCGGGCGTCTCGGTTTCCGACGCAAACTTAGGGCGTGGTTTAGGCGGGGCGTTGCGGTCGGGTGGTATTTCATTCAGCCCCGGGTCAATGAACCGGGCAGGCCTCGACGTCAACCGTCATCCGCGGTCCAGCGCCGGCCACGCCGCGGCCCCAAACTTTTACAATGCCGCCCACGATGCCCGAACCCGTCGACGTCTACCTCCTCGCCGGCCAGTCCAACATGACCGGCCACGGCCGGGCCGAAGAACTCCCCGAACCCCTCCGCGGGCCCCACGCCTCGGCCCAGATCTACTTCGCCCCGCTCCAGCCGCCCGGCGACGAACGCTCCACCCGGGCCCACGCCTACCGCTGGACCCCCCTCGCCCCCGGAAGCGCCGAACACGCCGATGGCTTCGGGCTGGAGCTGTCGCTGGGCCACACGCTGGCCGGCCGCCAACCGGGTCGAGCGATCGCCTTCATCAAAGCCGAGCGTGGCGGCCTGGGCTTAGCCAAGGACTACCGCCCCGACGAGACCGACGACCCCGAGACCCACACCAACCAGCTGCTCACCCACGCCGCCGACGCCATCGAACAGCTCCTCGAAGCCGGCCACGACCCCCGCCTCGTCGGCTTCGTCTGGTATCAGGGTGAGACCGACGCCGACCACGACGGCCCCGGCCCCGATCGCTACGCCGAGCTGTACCGCATCCTGATCCAGCGCATCCGCGACGAGCTCAACGACGGACAGGATTTCGACAAAGCCCTCGTCCGCGTCCATCCCCACCACCAAGAGAGTGCCCAAACTCAGCCCATCCGCGAGTGCCTCGTCGCTCTTGCCGACGCCGACCCCCGCGCCGCTTGGGTCGACGTCGACGACCTGACCCATTACGACCACCTCCACCTCGACGGCCCTGCTCTGCTCAACGCCGGTGACCGGGTCGCCGACGCCCTCCTTGCTCTCGCGGAACACGAACAACCATCCCCGGCCTCCCCACAGCCCGATCCCGCTCCCGCTCTGGATCAATCAAAAACTCCCAACCCAAACTCCATCATCCCCAAGCCCGCCTCCCCCCGCGTCCTCGCCCTCATGAACCAAAAAGGCGGCGTCGGCAAGACCACCACCGCCGTCAACGTCGGCGCCGCGCTGGCCAACGCCGGCCTCTCGGTCCTCTGCATCGACCTCGACCCCCAGGCCCACCTCACCCTCTCGCTGGGCATCGAGCCCGACCAGATCGACAAGTCCAACTACGACCTGTTCACCGACCCCGACACCACCGCCATGCAGGTCGTCCGCTACACGGCCCGCGACGACCGCCGCCTCGCCGTCCTCCCCGCCGAGACCAACCTCGCCGGCGTCGAGTCCGAGCTCGCCGAGCAGGTCGCCACCGGCCTCGCCCAGACCCTGCTCCGCAACAAGACCCGCGACCTCATCCAGCAGTTCGACTACGTCCTCCTCGACTGCCCGCCCAGCCTCGGCCTGCTCACCATCAACGCCCTGACCCTCGCCTCCGAGATCGTCGTCCCGATGCAGGCCCACTTCCTCGCGCTCCAGGGCATGACCAAGCTCTTCGAGACCATCGGCATGGTCCGCCAGGGCATCAACCCCGAGCTCACCGTCGCCGGCGTTGTCCTGTGCATGCACGAGGGCAACACCCTCTTGGCCAACGAAGTCATCAACGAACTCGAAAACTTCTTCAGCGAAGCGCGCGGCACCGACCAGCCCTGGGCCGACGGCCGCGTCTTCACCCCCCCCATCCGCCGCAACATCAAGCTCGCCGAGGCCCCGTCCTTCGGCCAGTCCGTCCACGCCTACGCCCCCGACTCCAACGGCGCCAGGGACTACCTCGCCCTCGCCCGCTCCATCGCCGGCGGGTAAAGACCGCCCGGCTACCGAGACGGCAGCGGCGGACGCGTCGTGCCGATCAGAAAATCGTCGAACCGCACCCGCTCGTCGCGCGTCGGCGCCCACTCCGGCGTCGCGCCGCCGAAGAACGTGCTGAACAGCAATTGGTCGATCGCGAAGTCCGGCACCGCACGGAACCGCAGCGCCCGCGCATCCAGCACCAGTTCGTCGTCGAGCCAACTCTGCACGACGCCGTCGGCCTCGCCGGGCGTGTTCATCCGTACCCGGGTGGTGACGGTGTACCAGCGGCCGGACTCGATCACCGGCCAACGCCCCGTGGGCAGGTCGTCGTACCTCAAGCTCTCGGCGTATCGGCCCGGCTGACCGGCGTGATACACGTATTGGCTCAGCTGGGCGTGCCGCCGGTCCCGGACCGTGCCGCCGATGCCGTCGCTGTTCCACATGATGCGGGCCGACCAGCCGTCAGTGCCGTCGGGCTTGTTCCCGCCCGTGTTCGCCTGCCCGCCGGCAAGTCCGGGCAGCTTGCCCCCCCAGGCGAAGTCGAACCCCGGAGCGAACCACAACCGATACTGCAGGTACAGCTCGTCGTAAGAGCGGTCCAAGGGCATCTTCCATTGAGCACCGCCGCCGGTCTCTCCGCCCGGACCGACCCCACCCTTCGGGTAAAACACCTCTAACGCCTTACCGCCGTCTTCGGTCCGCACGATCGACGTCCGTCCCTCTCCAATACCATTGGACCAGGGAGGATCACCCCAATCCGCCGCGAGCATCTCCGCCCCGTAGCCACCCGGATCGCGGTGCTCGAAGTCGTTGCGGAACAGCGCCGACTCGGGCTGACCGGCATAAACCTCGGTCGGTAACAGCGCGGCCACAACCCCCATCACGAAACGCGTCCGCAAAAAAGAACAGAAAACACTCATCAACAAATTTTACCGCATCGCCTCGCGGCTTCTATGTCACAACGGTCCGGCGCGGGGAAGCGTCGAGACCGGAGAATCCCCGAAGCCCGACGCGCTGTGGCCAAGATTCAAGCGACTCGCGTTATCATGTAGGCGTCAACGAATTCGTGTTTCAATCAAGTCCTGAATGAGGGGTAAAACCATGACTGCTGTCGCGTCTCGTCTGACTCTCCGTGGCTGCGTGCCGCTGTGGATGGGCCTATTGCTGATCTGCCCGACGGTGTCGTTGGCCGACACCGCCGCGGACCTCGCCAAGATCGAGGGCCTGCTCCGCCGCGCCGAGGCCAACCTCCAGTCGGTCCAGCAGCGGCTCGCCGGCCGTACGTCGCCGCCCAAGGGCTCGGCCGGCAAACTCATCGCACGCAACCTCGAGCAAGTCCTCGGCGACCTCGAACCCGCCGGCCAACTCGTCGCCGGCCTGCCCGCCGGGGAAGCCGGCGTCGCCGAAGCCACCGAACGCTACAACGCCGCCGCGAACCTCTACCAACAATTTGCCGCCTTCATGAACGGCTCCCCCGGAAGTGCTCAAGCCGGTTCCGGGGGCGACGGAGCGCGAGAGGGTGAGGTCAGACTCGGCTACCCCCACGCCGACAACTTCAAGAACGTCCAGTTCACCTTCCGCAACAAAGTCGAAGCCCCGGCGAACCAGCTCACCCAGCTCCACGCCGAGCTGCGGCCGGTCGAAGACCAGCTCACGATCAACCACCGCGCCACCGCCCAGGCCGTGGCCACCCTCGCCGAGGCCCGCCGGCAGGCCGGCTTCGTCCAAGACGGCCTCGCCAAACTCCCCGCCAACGGCCAAGGCGTCGCCGCCGCCAAAGAACAACTCGCCGCCGCGCTCGAATCGCTCGACGGCAGCGAACAATACTTCGCCCCGCTCCACGCCCGGCTCATGGCGATGATCGACCCGGCCAAGTACCCCGAGTTCAACGCCGACCGCAAACGCCTCGAAGGCCTCTCCAGCGACTACCGCCAGGACTGGGTCTTCACCGACGACCGCGCCCGGGCCGCGGAGTTGTACCAACAACGCCAGGCCGCTCAGCAGGAAGTCGTCCGTATCGCCGGGGCGTACCGGCGCCTGATGCAGCAGCAGACCGACATGGGCCAAACCATCGAGGCCGTGGGCAACGGCACCATCCGCAGCCTGCGCGAGTTCGACGCCAAGATCGAAGCGCAACGCCAAAGCCTGCCGGGGTCCATCCGCGAAGACCTCGTCGAGGCCGACAAGTACGCCACCGAGGCCGTGCAGAACCAGAAGCCCGCGTGGTTCAACGGCGGCATCCCCCAGCGCATGGGTTGGGCCCAGGACAAGCTCACGCTGCTGCTGGCGATCGACCCGGAAAACGGCGCGGCGGTCCAACAAGAAGTCACCGCGATGCAAGCCAGCCTCGAGCAGCGGGCCGACTCGCTGCGCGAACTCATCATCCGCGAGAACGAGTTGCCGGCCGACAACTTCGCCGGCCCCGACCGCGACGCCGCGATCGCCGTCGCCAAGTCCGGCTGGGCCGTCCAGCAGCCCGACGCCGACATCCTCGCCGTCCGCATCCCCGCCGAAGCCTGGAAACGCCAGGCCAAGTGGACCTACTCCAACGGCACCTGGTATTTCAGCGACAAGTCCCGCCTCCAGGTCCGCCTCATCGTCGCCGACCCGACGAACCCGAACCTCGCCATCGACCGCCCGGTCAACGTCATCAAAGACCACGAAGCCGGCGATCGCCTCATCGGCGTCCCCTTCCGCAGCATCGACGAGGAGCTGACGCCCGGCGAGTATTACCTGCGGGAAAAAGTGAAGTGACCGTGGCGTGAAGCGGAGGCCGCCCTGTGCCCCGGAAATTTGTGTGAGTCTCGCCTGGCCTGCCGTGGCGCAACCCGATCGGCGAGCTCGCGGCTCTCGAATCAGGAGGCGCGGCGGCGGGTCAGCAGGGGGGCCGCGGCGAGCAGCAGGGTCAGCGACGTCGGCTCGGGGATCGTGACGAAGACCCGGCCGGCGGCGAAGTCGATGCGGGTGGCCAAAGACGTGTCGCCGTTGAAGGAGACGAGGTCGAAGTTGCCGACGATCGTGTCCGCCTCGAGGATCAGGAATTCCTGCGGGCCGGTGGGCGCTGCGGTGGCGGCGGCCGTTGCGAGGAACAGGCTGGGGAAGTCGGGGGGGAACGGCGACCGGACCGAGTCGATATACAGCGCCCCGGCGAGCGTGGCGGTGCCGGTGACAACGAGGGTATCGATGCCGTCGGCGAAGGTTTCGAGGTAGACGCCGCCGCTGCCGCTCTGGCTCTCGTCGGTAAGGGTGAGGTCGCCGTCGACGGTGAGGGTGGCCGGGCCGTTGCTGCCGTTGGTCGTCTCGGGGCGGATTTCGCCGCTGAAGCCGTTGAAGACGTCGGCGAAGACCGTGCCGTCGCCTCCGAGGACGGGCGCGGGTCCCGAGTCGGTCTGGTTGTTGAGGGTGCGGCGGTCGCCGTTGGTGTCGGTGACGGCGAAGGTCGAGCCGGCGCCGACGGCGAGGACGCCGGCGTTGGTGAAATCGAAGAACGGGTTGGTGAGGCGGGTGGTCAGGCTCGTCCCGCCGGTGAGGCGGAGCGAGCCGGCGTTGGTGTCGAAGGCGTCGGAGACCAGCGAACCGGGGATCGAGGGCGTGTCGGCGAAGAGGTTGGTGTCGGCGGACGGGCCGTGGAACTCGAGGTCGGCCCCGTCGTTGACCACGAGGTCGAACCCGGTGGGTGCGACGTTGAGCCGGCCGTCGACGGCGCGGAAGGTGCCGCCGGTCAGGGCGTCGATGCCGCCGGTGGTGTCGAACTGGCCGACGGGCGTGCCGTTGACCACGGTGAGCACGCCGCCGTCGATGGCCTCGAAGGTGCCGCGCTGGTCGAGGGTGCCGTCGAGGTCGAGGGTGAGGCGTGAGCCGTTGGCGGCGCGGAAGGTCCCGCGGTTGGTCAGGGTGGCGGAGGTATCGACGAGGCCGACGTTGAGCGTGCCGCCGGCGTCGGCGATGAGCTGGCCGTCCACCGCCACGTCGCCGAGCAGTTCCAGGGTGCTGAGCCCGGTGCCGGGCAGGATGCCGCCGCCGGGCCCGTCCTTGGCGACGAGTCGGCCGTTGGCGGTGATCGTGCCGCCGAAGTCGAGGCGTGCCGCGTCGCCGATCTCAAACCGCCCGTCGATCACGTGGCCGAAGACGACGGCCGAGTCCCGGTCCGCGACCCGGACGACGCCGGACCCCGCGGTGGAGAGCCGGCCGTTGCCGCTCGACCCGCCGTTGAGGCTGGCCCCGTCGGCCAGGAGCACGGCCGAGCCGTCGGCGGCGTGGATGGTCGCGAGGTTGAAGAAGCTGTCGCCCCCGAGCCCCGACAGCTCCAAGATCCCGCCGCCGGTGGCTTGCATCAGGTTGCGGTTGATCAGTTCGTCGGTGCCGCTGCCGGGGTTGACCCGCAGCGTCTGCCCGGCCACGTCGGCGTCGATGACCCCGCGGTTGCGGATCAGCAGGGTGTCGGCTCCCAGCTCGCCGTGGCCGTTGACCGTGTGGTCGGTGCCGACGCCGAAGATAAACGTCTGGGTGGACGTGCCTCCGCGCTCGACGGCCGTGTCGGCCCCGTTCAGCGTCAGCCGGCCGGTGCTCTGGAACGTCACGTCGGATTCCAGGAGCAGCCGCCCGCCGCCCGATCCTCCGGCGTTGCCGACCAGCGTGACCTGGCCGTCGTTGTCCACCGGCGAGCCCAGCAGGCTGAGCGTGCCACCGACCCGCACCTCGCCGCCGGAGGTGACGGTGAGCCTGTCCACCTCTGCGCTGCCCGAGAGCACCACGGGTGCGGGTCCGCCGACGGTGGCCGTTTCCCCGGCCGCATCGGGGACGCCCTGCGGCGACCAATTGAGGGCGTTGAGCCAGGAGTCGTCGGCCCCGGCCCCGGTCCAGGTGAAGTCTTGCGCCGTCGCGCCAGCCGTCAGGGCCCCCGCGATCGCCGCCGCGGCCCACCGCGATGTCGATTGCCGTGCTCGTGCGAAACCGAGACTCATCGTTCACCCTCTCTCGTCAAGAAATGTGGTTGCTCGTGGAGCCCGCACTCGGCGGGCTCCGGTGATATTTAACCCGACCTCCGGGACTTGATCCACTTGTTTAGCTTGGTTTTCGACCAACAGTTCACTACGTCTTGCTTGGAGGCCCCGGCGCGTCGGGCGGTAAGGACGCCGAACTGTAGGTTGTCGAGGTCGCCCGGGCCGTGGGCGTCGGTGTTGATCGAGAGCGTGCCGCCGTGGTCGTGGACGAAGGCGTGGGCGTGGGTGTCGCGCAGGTCGAGGCGGTAGGGGCTGGCGTTGATCTCGAGGGCGACGCCATGCTCGGCGGCGACGCGGAAGAGGGCTTCCATGTCGGGCGACAAGCCTTCGCGGCGGTTGATGATGCGGCCGGTGGGGTGGCCGACGACGTGGACGTAGGGGTTCTCGATGGCTTTAGTCAGGCGCTTGGTGGCCTTGGCGGGGTCCTGGGAGAGGGCGGCGTGAGGGGAGGCGACGACCCAGTCGAGCTCGGCGAGGAGGTCGTCGGGGTAGTCGAGCGAACCGTCGGCGAGGATGTCGACTTCGCTGCCGGCGAGGACGGTGATGGTGTCTTTCAATTTTTCGGCGACTTGGCGGACGGCTTCGATGTGTCGGACGAGGCGCTCTTCGGACAGACCGTTGGCCTGAGCCTGGCCCTTGGAGTGGTCGGTGATGGCGACGGTGTGGAAGCCGCGGTCGGCGGCGGCGCGGGCGTTATCTTCGATGCTCCACCGGCCGTCGGACGCGGTGGTGTGGGTGTGGAGTTCGGCCTTGACGTCGGCGACGGTGAGCAGCGTCGGCAGATCGTCCGACTCGGCCATCGCCAACTCGCCGCGGTCTTCACGCAGCTCGGGGGGGACCCAGGCGAGGTCGAGCGCCGCGAACACTTCTTCTTCGGTTTCGCCCGCCACCGGCTCGCCGTCGCGGGACAGCGAGTATTCGTTCAGGGACAAGCCGCGGTCGATCGCGCGTTCGCGCATCTTGACGTTGTGTTCTTTGCTGCCGGTGAAATACATCAGGGCGGCGCCGAAGCTTTCGGGGGCGACGATACGCAGGTCCGCCTGCATCCCGCCCGCATCTCGATGGGTGTGGACTGAGGCTTTGGTCTCGCCGCGCAAGATCACTTCGTCCACCGCGGGGTGTTCCACGAACGTGTCGAAGATGCCGGCCTTCTTTTTGTCGTCGTTGCAGGCGACGAGGACGTCGATGTCGCCGATGGTTTCTTTGCCGCGGCGGAGGCTGCCGGCGTACTCGATACGCTCGACCCCCGGAACACCCCTGAGGTCTTCGACGAACACGGTGGCCAGGGCGTGGGCGGTGCCGATGCGTTGGCGCTGGCCGGCGGTGGCGGCGAACTTCAGGTTCTTCTTGATGTTCTCGATCTTCTTCTTGCCGAAGCCTTTGAGGGCTTCGAGCTCGCCGGTGTCGAGCTTGGCCTTGAGGTCGTCGAGGGATTCGACGCCGGCCTCCTTCCAGAACACCGCGGCGGACTTGGGCCCGACGCCCGGCACGTCCATGACCTTCAGCAAGCCCTCGGGCACTTCGTCGAGCAGGGCTTGGTGGTCGGCGATCCGGCCGGTGTCGAGGAACTCGCCGATGCGCTTGGCCGAGCCGTCGCCGATGCCCTCGAGCTTGGGGAGGAGGTCGCGGTCGACCTCGGCCACGTCCTTGGTCAGGTTTTCCAGGATGCGGGCGACCTTGGCGAAGGCGTTGACCTTGAACCGGTTCCCGCCGGTGACTTCGGTGAGGTCGGCCATCTGGTGGAAGATCGCGGCGAGTTGGGCGTTCGTCGAAGCGGCGGGCTTGGGCATCGCTGCACTGTAGGGCGAGCCGTTCTGTCCGTCAGATCGCCCGTCGGGCAACCGCTAAACTACATCATGCCTCAGTCAACCCCGTCCGTGACCCCTGAGGCGAGCCCGACGCTCGCCCCGCTCGACACCTTTGCTCGTCGCCACCACGGCCGGACCGCCGCCGAGCGGCAGGCCATGCTCGAGGCCGTGGGCGTGGGCTCGCTCGATGCGCTGATCGACCAGACCGTGCCGCGCGATATCCGGCTTGATACTCCACTGAACCTCGCCGGGCTCGACGCGAACTCACCCCTCGGCGAGTCGGCCGCGCTGGCGAAGCTGAAAACCTACGCCGACCAGAACCGCCCGATGACCTCCATGATCGGCATGGGCTACCACGGCACGGTTACGCCGCCGGTCATCCTGCGTAACGTCCTCGAGAACCCGCTGTGGTACACGCCCTACACCCCGTACCAGGCCGAGATCGCCCAGGGCCGGCTCGAAGCGCTGCTCAACTTCCAGACCATGGTCAGCGACCTCGTCGGGCTTCCGTTGGCGGGCGCGTCGCTGCTCGACGAGGCCACCGCCGCGGCCGAGGCGATGGCGATGTGTTTCAACATCGCCCGGCAGAAGAAGCGTCGGTTCTTCGTCGCGGCCGACTGTCATCCGCAGACGATCGCGGTCGTGCGTACCCGGGCACAGGGGTTAGGCATCGGCGTCGAAGTCGAGGACGCCGACACGTTCGATTTCTCGTCCGAGGACTGCTGTGGTGTGTTGGTGCAATACCCCGCGACCGACGGGTGTATCCGGGACCACTCGGCGTTGAGCGCGAAGGCCCACGAGCACGGCGCCCTCGTCGTCGCGGCGACCGACCTGCTCGCTTGTTGCTTGATCACCCCGCCGGGCGAGTGGGGCGCCGACATCGCGGTCGGCAGCGCCCAGCGTTTCGGCGTGCCCATGGGCTACGGTGGGCCGCACGCCGCGTTCCTCGCCACGCAGGAGAAGTACGCCCGCAAGATGCCCGGCCGACTCATCGGCGTCTCCAAAGACGTCCACGGCAACCTCGCCCTGCGCATGGCGATCCAGACCCGCGAACAACACATCAAACGCGACAAAGCCACGAGCAACATCTGCACCGCCCAGGCGCTGCTGGCGAATATCGCCGGGTTCTACGCGGTGTACCACGGGCCGGAGGGATTGAAAGCGATCGCGCGAAGCGTCCACGACAAGTCGCTCGCTTTGGCCGGGCGACTTTCCGAACTCGGCTTGCACGTCGATGATCACGCTTATTTCGACACGGTGAGCGTTTGCGTCGGCGATGAAGAGGCAAAGGCGGTGCTGCGTCGGGCCGTTGATCAAGGGATCAACCTGCGGATCGTTTACGGCGAGATCGTCAACGTCTGTCTCGACGAGACCACAACCGAACACGACCTCGACCGTGTGGTGTCGGCGTTCTTGCCTGAGCAAGGTTTTGCTGCGGATACACCCGCTCAAGACACCCTCCAACCCTTCGCACGCACCTCTGATTTCCTGACGCACCCCGTCTTCAACGCCTACCACACCGAGCACGAACTACTCCGCTACCTCCAACGCCTCGTCTCCCGCGACTACGGCCTGGCCCACGGCATGATCCCGCTAGGCTCGTGCACCATGAAGCTCAACGCCGCGAACCAGATGATTCCTGTCACCTGGCCCGGCTTCGGCGACCTCCATCCCTATTGCCCCCCGGAACAGGCCGAGGGGTACGCCAAGCTGTTTGCGGACTTGGAAAACTGGCTCGCCGAGATCACCGGCTTCGCCGCCGTGTCGCTCCAGCCCAACGCCGGCAGCCAGGGCGAGTACGCCGGGCTCATGGCCATCCGGGCGTACCACGACGCTCGCGGCGACACATCTCGCACCAAGTGCCTCATCCCCACCAGCGCCCACGGCACCAACCCCGCCTCCGCCGTCATCGCCGGCATGTCCGTTGTCCCCGTGAAGTGCGCCGACAACGGCGACATCGACCTCGACGATCTGCGGGCCAAGGCCGAGCAGCACGCCGACGAGCTCGCGGCCCTGATGATCACCTACCCCTCGACCCACGGCGTCTTCGAGGACACCGTCCGCGAAGCCTGCGACCTAGTCCATCGACATGGCGGACAGGTCTACATGGACGGGGCGAACATGAACGCTCAAGTCGGCCTGACGTCTCCCGGAAAAATCGGGGCCGACGTTTGCCACCTCAACCTGCACAAGACCTTCTGCATCCCCCACGGCGGCGGCGGCCCGGGCATGGGACCGATCGGCGTGGCGGCGCACCTGAGTGACTATTTACCGTCGCATCCGCTGGGTACGAATGACGAAGCACGAATGACGAATGACGAAACGACGGACGACCCCTTCGTCATTCGTCATTCGGATTTCGTCATTTCGGCTGCGCCTTACGGCTCTCCCTCGATCCTCCCCATCTCCTGGATGTACATCGCCACGATGGGCAGCGCCGGCCTCACCGAAGCGACCAAGACCGCCATCCTCAACGCCAACTACATGGCCGCCCGCCTCCGCGACCACTACGACATCCTCTACACCGGCCCGTCCGGCACGGTCGCGCACGAGTTCATCATCGACGTTCGGCCGTTCGAGAAGTCGGCCGGCGTCACCGTCGACGACTTCGCCAAACGCCTGATGGACTACGGCTTCCACGCCCCGACGATGTCCTGGCCCGTCGCCGGCACGCTCATGATCGAGCCGACCGAGTCCGAGTCCAAGGCCGAGCTCGACCGCTTCTGCGACGCCATGATCGCTATCCGCCGCGAGGTCGCCCGCGTCGAATCCGGCGAATGGCCCCCGGAAGACAACCCGCTCAAGCACGCGCCCCACACCGCCGAGCACGTTACCGCAGACGACTGGCCGCACCCCTACCCCCGGAAGCTCGCCGCGTTCCCGATGGAGGGGCAACAACTTCCGGGGGCGAAGTTCTGGCCGTCGGTGGGGCGGATCGACAATCCCTACGGCGACCGCCACCTCGTGTGCAGTTGTCCGCCGATGGAGGCGTTCGGGGAGCCGGCGTGAGCGTGCTCGGGCAGACGCTGGGGTCACCGTGGCGTGACCCGACGCTATGGGACTGGACGGTTTATCTGCAGTGGCACATTTGGGTGTCCGGGCTGGTGGTCGCGGGGTGGACGGCGGTGGTGATGCAGTCGCGGGGGCGGGACCGGGTGCTGGGGGTGGCGTTGACAGTGCCGTGCTTGCTGTACGCCACGTCGGGGATGTTCTCGACGCCCGATTTGGGGTGGGCGCTCTATTACGATTTGTGGCTTTTTAGCGGCGGCGGCGAAACGGCGATGGACATCACGATTTTCCTCGGGGCGGCGGTTTACTTGTGTCTCGATGCGGTGCGGCAGGAGAACGCGCTGTCCAAACTCGTCGGGCGGTGCCTGGGAGGGCTTACGGTTCCGGTGTTTATGCACTGGGCGTGCATCGTTCTGTTTGTTTCGACCGACCCCCGAGGGGCGTACGCGTCTGGGTTGCCCTATGTCACGTACGCCAGTCCGCTGTTGGCGTTGGCGATGTGGTGGCGGCTAACTCGATTCAACGGTCGACGGCTGGTTGTGCCGCCCGATGGTGCTTCTGATCGCAATGATTTGGAACACCCGAAGGTGATGTATGTGTGGGTCCATATTGGTTTCGGTGCGGTAAGTTTTGCCGCGATCTATATCGCGGCGTGGTGGGTTCTGGGTGGGCTGGCGGCCTACGTTAATTCGGGCGATTGGGAAACTCTGGTACTGGCTTCGACGAAGACGACATGGCTTGTTGGGGCGGTGGTATTGTGTATCAATGGCAGCGTGACGCTGATTGTTCGGACCCGGTATGCGACCGATCAGCGGCTCTGCTGGTCGTGCGGCTACGACCTGCGGGGGCACTTAGGCACGGGCGAGGTGAGGTGTCCGGAGTGCGGGGCGGTTCGACCTTCGTGAGCGGCGGGCTTGCGCCCGCGGCTCACGTTGATTTGTAGTCATGTGTCGCCGGTCAGGGGGCGGAGGAAGCCGACGGGTTTTTCACGACTGCGGTAGTCGGGGAAGAAGTTTTCTTTGTCGGCCTCGAAGCCGTAGAGCGATGCGAGGGTCTCGGCGAAGACGCGGCGGAAGTCGGTGTGGACGCGGAGGTCGCGGCCGTCGACGAGTTGGCGGCGGTCGAGGCCGGTCCACTTGCCGTAGATTTTGCCGCCGTTGACCATGCCGCCGACGGCGAACATGAACCCGGCGCGGCCGTGGTCGGTGCCGGCGTTGCCGTTCTCGCGGACGGTGCGGCCGAACTCGGACATGGTGAGCACGAGGGTCTGGTCGAGCTTGGGGCCGAGGTCGCGGACGAAGGCGCCGATGGAGCGGGAGAGGTTGCCGAGCATGTCGGCCATGACGCCGCGGTCGCCGCCCTGGAAGGCGTGGTGGTCCCAGCCGTTGTAGTCGACGGCGGCGACCTCGAGGCCGCGGTCGGCCTTGATGAGCTGGGCGATGTCGGCGAACTGACGGCCGAGGCGGGTGTTGGGGTAGCCCGAAGGGCGGCGGTTACGATCGTCGACGAGTTCATTGAGCTCGCGGAGTTTGCGGATGCCGTCGTCGCCGGCCTCGGCGATGCGTTGACGCATGCGGTCTTCCGGGAGTTCGCCCCCGGAATTTGGGTCGTCAGGCGGCTTGGCGTTTTTTGCGCGGGCTTCTTTGTTGGAGTCGCAGTCGTAGACGCCCTCGAAGGTGTCCATGACGTGGTTGGCGCCGTAGCCCGGGACGGCGAGGGCGGAGTATTGGCCGCGGAGCGAGCGGGGGAGGGTGGCCTGGAGGGAGACGGCGCGGAGGTCGCCGTCGAGGTCGGACTTGGTGGCGTAGAGGTAGCGGTTGAGCCAGCCCTCGGTGACGGACTTCACGCCGGGGGCGGCGCGTTCCATGAAGTCCTGGGCGTCGAAGTGGGAGCGGGTCGGGTGGGTGGAGCCGACGTTGAGGATGGGGCACATGAGGCCGCGGTCGTAGAGGTCGGCGAGGTCGCCGAGGGCGGGGTGGAAGCCGAAGTAGCGGTTGAGGGGGCGGGGGCGTTCGACGGCGATACCCGGGCGGATCTTGGCGTACTGCGGGTCGCCGAAGGGGACGACGGTGTTGATGGGGTCGGCCCCGCCGCGGAGGTAGACGGCGACGAGGGTGGGGGGCTGTTTGCCGTCGAGCCGGGGCTGGCCGAAGCTCAGCTTGGGGAGCAGCCCGGCGGTGCCGGCGGCACCGAGGAGGAGGCCGGAGCGTTGGAGGAATTCTCGTCGGGTGGCGTGGGGCATGGGAACGGTCTTGCGTGTTCAAGGGATTTCTAAGGAATGCAGGAAGCGAGGAAATCAAGCAACAAACCAAAGAGAGGATTTTTTTGATTTCTTATTCCTGACTTCCTTCTTTCCTGTTTTCCTTAGAGATTGTCTTTTTCTTATTGCTGTTGGAATTCGGGGGAGCCGAGGACGACGGCACGGGCGGCGGCGGGTCCGCCCCGGCGGAGGGCGGCGTCGGCTTCGTTGCGGGTCTGTTCGCTGACCATGTCGCGGGTGAGCGGGTTGAAGAGGGCGTCGGGGCTGGTTTTCGCCTGGGCGTGTTCGGGGACGTGGACGCCGTCGAGGTCGTCGTGGGCCAGGGCGAGGGCGAAGCCCCAGCGGTGGAGCAGCACGCCGGGGTCCAGCCAGGCCTCGGCGCGGTCGTCGTAGCCGGTGGGGTCGACGCACCGGTACGTGGGCTGGCCCATGCGTTCGAGCAGGTACTCGGCGGCGTTGCCGTCCTCGACCTCGGCCCCGCCGGCCCGCAGCGCCGAGACGACGAACTCGAAGGGGGTCTTGAACTTCACGCGGTGGTTCTGCCGGTAGAGG